>JBQCHW010000295.1:0-3789 GCA_051954315.1 Solirubrobacterales bacterium | reverse complement strand
CGATCACCGACGGGCAGATCTTCCTCGAGTCCGACCTCTTCTTCTCGGGCGTGCGGCCGGCGATCAACGTCGGCATCTCGGTCTCCCGGGTCGGCGGTAACGCGCAGACCAAGGCGATGAAGAAGGTCGCCGGAAAACTGCGCCTCGACCTCTCCCAGTACCGCGACCTCGAGGCCTTCGCGCAGTTCGGCTCCGAGCTCGACGCCGAGACGCAGAAAGCTCTGACCCGCGGCGAACGGCTGGTCGAGCTGCTGAAACAGAAAGAGCGCGAACCGCTCTCGGTCGGCGACCAGGTCGCCTCGATCTACTCGGGCACCGGCGGCTACCTCGACCGGATCAAAGTCGAGCGCGTCGGCGAGTTCCTCGCCGACCTGCGGACCCGCCTGCACTCCGAGCAGTCCGAGCTGCTGGGCCGGATCGAAGAGACCGGCAAGCTCGAGGAGGAGGACGAGAAGAAGCTCGGCGAGGCGATCGCCGACTTCGTCGACGACTTCGGCCCCGACTTCGACGAGCACGGCGATCCGCTCGAGGCCGGCGAGTCCGACCGCATCCACTCCAAAGAGGAGCGCGAGGCCCCGGCCCGCACCCCCGGTTCGGACACCGCGCCGGAGAGCAGCGAGGACGAGGAGGCGGCGACTCCGGCCTAGCCCGGACCCGGTCCCCTCATGGCATCGCAGAAGGAAGTCAAGAACCGCATCGCGTCGGTCAAGAACATCAACAAGATCACGCGAGCGATGGAGATGGTTGCCGCCGCGCGCCTGCGCCGCGCCGAACAGCGGATCTCCGACATGCGGCCCTACGCGGAGGGGATGCGCAAGCTGACCCGCCGCGCCGCCGCCCAGGCGGGCGGCATCCCGCGGGTGCCGGTGCTGGAAGAGCGCGAGAACGTGAAACGGGTCGGGATCGTCCTCGTCACCGGGGACCGCGGCCTCGCCGGCGCCTTCAACAGCAACATCATCCGCGAGGGAATGCGGATGGCCGCCAAAGTCCGCCAGGAAGGGGCAGAGCCCTCCTTCGCCGTCGTCGGCCGCAAGGGCGTCTCGGCGCTGACCTTCCGCAAGCAGGACGTCTCCGCTTCCTACGTCGGCTTCACCGACCGCCCTGCCTTCGCCAACGCCCGCGAAATCGGCGAGGAGATGACCGCTCGCTACGTCGACCAGGACCTCGACCGGGTCGAGCTGGTCTACAACCGCTTCGTCTCACCCCTGACGCAACATGTCTGGCGCCAGACCTTGCTGCCGTTGCAGCAGGCCGAGGTGATGGGCGAGGGCGCTGAGGAGGAGGCCGCGGCCGAAGAGGAGGAAACCGATGCGGAGAAGGCCCAGAGCCGCTCGGAGTGGTTCTACGAGCCCGATCCCGAGGAGCTGCTGGGCCGGCTGATCCCCGAGTACGTGACGATCTCGGTCTACCGGGCGCTGCTGGAGTCGGCGGCCTCGGAGCTGGGCGCGCGGATGACCGCGATGCGGAACGCCGCCGAGAACGCCGAATCGATGATCGGCGACCTGACCCTGGAGATGAACCGGGCGCGGCAGGCGGAAATCACGCAGGAGATCCTCGAGGTCGTCGGCGGCGCCGAGGCGCTCGGCTAGGACGACGGCAGAGCAACCAACTTCGATTTAAGGACGAGAAAAGGAAGCCATGGCTGAGAGCAACGGAGCAAACGGAAGCAACGTAGGGCGCGTCGAGCAGGTCACCGGCGTGGTGATCGACGCCGCCTTCCCCGACCAGCTGCCGGAGATCTTCTCGGCGGTGACGATCGAGACCGCCGGCGACGGCGACGGCGAAGCGACGCAGCTGGTCTGCGAGGTGCAGCAGCACCTCGGCGACGACCGCGTCCGCGCGGTGGCGATGGACGCCACCGACGGCGTCCAGCGCGGCGACCGCGTCGTCGACACCGGCGGCCCGATTACGGTCCCGGTCGGCGACGGCACGCTCGGCCGCATCTTCAACCTGCTCGGCGAGCCGATCGACAACGGCCCCGAGGTCCAGGTCGAGGAGCGCTGGCCGATCCACCGCCCGGCCCCCCAAGCCTCCGACCTGACCCCGACTCAGGAGATCCTCGAGACCGGGATCAAGGTCATCGACCTGCTCGCCCCTTACGCCAAAGGCGGCAAGGTCGGGCTGTTCGGCGGCGCCGGCGTCGGCAAGACCGTGTTGATCCAGGAGCTCATCCGCAACATCGCCGAGGAGCACTCCGGCCTCTCCGCCTTCGTCGGCGTCGGCGAGCGCTCCCGCGAGGGCAACGACCTCTGGCTGGAGATGAAAGAGTCGGGCGTGATCGACAAAACCATGCTCGTCTTCGGCCAGATGAACGAGCCCCCGGGCGCGCGCCTGCGCGTCGCCCTCTCCGGGCTGACGATGGCCGAGTACTACCGCGAGCAGGGCGGACAGGACGTGCTCCTGTTCATCGACAACATCTTCCGCTTCGTCCAGGCGGGCTCCGAGGTCTCGGCGCTGCTCGGGCGCATGCCTTCGGCGGTCGGCTACCAGCCGACGCTGGAGACCGAGATGGGCGGCCTGCAGGAGCGGATCACCTCGACCGCGCGCGGCTCGGTCACCTCGATCCAGGCGGTGTACGTGCCGGCGGACGACCTCACCGACCCGGCTCCGGCGTCGGTGTTCGCCCACCTCAACGCGACCACGACCCTCTCGCGGTCGATCTCCGAGAAAGGGATCTACCCGGCGGTCGACCCGCTCGACTCGACCTCGACGATCCTCAAGCCCGAGGTCGTCGGCGAGGAGCACTACCGGACGGCGACCGAGGTCCAGGAGGTCCTGCAGCGCTACAAAGAGCTCCAGGACATCATCGCCATCCTCGGCATCGACGAGCTCTCCGACGAGGACCGCCAGACGGTCTCCCGGGCCCGCAAGATCGAGCGCTTCCTCAGCCAGCCGTTCTTCGTCGCCGAACAGTTCACCGGCCGCAGCGGCGAGTACGTGCCGGTGGCGGAGACGGTCCGCGGCTTCCGCGAGATCCTCGACGGCCAGCACGATGAGCTCTCCGAGGGCGCCTTCTACATGCAGGGCTCGATCGACCAGGTCCTCGAGAACGCCAAAGCGGCCGCCTAGCAACTGAGGAGCTGAGCGATGGCCGCGGAGCACATGGTCGATGTCGAGATCCTGACCCCGGAGGGCGAGGTCTGGAGCGGTGAAGCGCGCCAGGTCTCGACCCGGACGGAGGTCGGCGAAATCGGCATCCTCGCCAACCACGCGCCCGTCCTCGCGGCGCTGCGGCCGACCGAGCTGCGCCTCCACCTCTCGGAGTCGGAGACGAGGCGCTACGCTCAGGCCCACGGCTGGCTGCAGGTTTACGGCAACCGCGCCCGGCTCCTGCTCGAGGAGGCGATCGCTCCCGAGGACCTCGACAGCGGCACCCTTAAAGAGCAGCTCTCAGACGCCGAACGGCGGCTCTCCGAGAGCGAGGAGGGCAGCGCCGACCACGCGCGGGCGCAGAAGGACAAGGACCGCGCCGAAGCGTTTCTCGCGATCGCTGGGAGGTAGGGGCGAAAGCCCTCGCGCTCGGCCATGAGTGACGAGCTCCTCGTTCTCGCCAAGCGGCTGATCAGCTTCGAGACCTGCGAGCCGGATGCGATCGCCGAGGCGGCCGGGTTCATCCAGGGATGGCTGGAAGCTCGCGGAATCGAGACGGTCGGCGATGAAGTGCGCGGCCTGCCGGTGGTGAAGGCGGAAGTCGGGCCGGCCGGGGCTCCCACGGTGGTGCTGGAGGGGCACATCGACGTGGTGCCGGCGCACGCCGAGCAGTTCGAGGCGCGGCTCGAGGGCGATCGG
>JBQCHW010000294.1:0-3889 GCA_051954315.1 Solirubrobacterales bacterium | reverse complement strand
GATCGGCGCGCTGATGCGGATCGAGGCGCAGGGGGAGGGCGCCGACGCGACCCTGGCGGTGATCTCCGAGCGCGACTCGGCCGCCGCCGAGCCGCCGCGCGCCGTGGCCGCGGCGATGGCAGCCGCCGACGTCGTCCTGGCGCCGACGATCCAGTCGCTCTCGCACACCGACGCCCGCAAGGTGGCAAGCGAGGCTGGCGTCCGGGTCGGCAGCCTGCCGGGCGTCACCGAGGAGATGCTCAGCCGCCTGATGACCGGCGACTTGGAGGAGATCCGGCGTCGCAGCTGGGCGCTGACCACGGCGATCAACCGCGGCTCGGAGGCGCGGATCACCTGCAACCACGGCAGCGACCTGCGGATCGGGCTCGAGGGGCGGATGGGGACTGTCGACGCCGGCGAACTCGGCAGCCGCGGCGCCTTCGGCAACCTGCCCTGCGGCGAGGGCTTCATCGCCCCGGTGATCGAGAGCACGGAGGGCGTGCTCGTCGTCGACGGCTCGATCGCCGAAGTCGGGCTGCTCGACACCCCGACCGCGCTGACGGTCCGCGAAGGCCACCTGGTCGAGGCGACCGGCCCCGACGGCAGCCGGCTGATGGAGCTGCTGACCGCCCACGGCGAGGAAGCGACCAGCGTCGCCGAGCTCGGGATCGGCACCAACGAAGAGGCCGAGCTGACCGGCAACATCCTCGAGGACGAGAAGATCCTCGGCACCTGCCACGTCGCCTTCGGCGCCTCGGCGGCGATCGGCGGCACCGTCCAGGTGCCGGTCCACCTCGACTGCGTGGTGCTCGAACCGACGATCGAAATCGACGGCGAGACCGTCGTCAGCGGCGGCGAGCTCCTCCTCTGAGGGGGCGCGGGGATGCCGACCCTCCTCGCCGTCCCCAACGTCTCCGAGGGTGCCGACCAGGGGCGGCTCGACCGCCTGCAGAGCGCCTTCGCGAGGGGCGTGCGCCTGCTCGACCGCCACACCGACGCCGACCACGGCCGCAGCGTCTTCACCCTCGCCGGCTCGCCCGGCGCGCTGACCGAGGCGCTGGCGAGTGGGGCGGAGGAGGCGATCGAGACGCTCGACATGCGCAACTACAGCGGCGCCCACCCCGCGATCGGCGCGCTCGACGTCTGTCCGGTCGTCTGGTTCGACCCCGCGGCCCGCGAGGCGGCCCGCACCGAGGCGGTAGCCGTCGCCGAGCAGATCGGCGGCCTCGGCGTTCCCGTCTTCCTCTACGGCGATCTGGCGCGGGAGCCGGGACGGGCCGAGCGCGCCTACTTCCGCAACGGCGGCCTGGCGGAGCTGTGGCTGCGGATGGAGTCGGGGGAGCTGCGGCCCGACTTCGGCCCCGACCTCCCGCACCCGACCGCCGGGGCGACGCTGGTGACGGCCCGGCCGCCGCTCGCCGCCTTCAACGTCGAGCTCGACAGCGGCGACGTCGAGATCGCCCGCTCGGTCGCCGCCGGGCTGCGCGAGGCGGGCGGGGGCCTGCGAGGGGTGCGGGCGATAGGGCTGCTCCTCTCCAGCGGCCGCGCCCAGGTCTCAACCAACGTCCACGACCCGCTGGCGGTGCCGCTCGGCGAGGTGGTCGAACGGGTGCGCGAGCTGGCGGCACCGCTCGGCGCCCGCCCGGTCGAGGCCGAGCTGGTCGGCCTGATCCCCCAAGCCGCTCTCAGGGACTACCCGGCCGACGTGCCGATGCGCGGCTTCGACCCCGCACAGCACGTAATCGAGGCGCGCCTGGCGGAGCCGACCGACTAGATTTCGAACTGCATCAGATTTCCGGCCCAGCAGCCCGGAAATTTGATGCAGTTCCCCTTATGGCTCAGACCAACAAAAAACGCAGACGCAAGCGCCGCGGCACCCAGGGTGGGCGGATCGACACTAAGGCGCGCCGCAGCCGTCCCCGCTCCCGCGAGGAGGCGAAAGCGCAGGCGCGGGCGAAACGCCGCCCGACCGCGAAAGAGGACCTGCCGCCGACCTGGCGCAACTCCTTCGTCCGCGGCCTCTTCGCCGCCGTCATCTTCTCGGTGCTGATGATCTTGATCTTCAAACGGGACATCGGCCCGGCGCTGATCTTCGGCGCCTTCATGCTCGCCATCTACGTCCCCTCGGGCTACTACATCGACATGGTCCTTTGGCGGCGGCGCGAGCGCGCCCGCATCCGCGCCCGGAGCGAGTGATGGCACTCGACGTCGAGATGCTCACGGTGGGGCAGATCGGCGAGAACTGCTTCCTGTTCCGGCCGCAGGGCGGCGACCGGATGCTGATCGTCGACCCGGGCGAGGAGCCGGAGCGGATCCTCGCCGCGGTCGAGGCGATGGGCGGCTCGGTCGAGGCGATCCTGCTCACCCACTGCCACTTCGACCACATCGGCGCGGTCGCGCCGGTGGCGCGGGCAACGGGAGCCCCGGTCTACTGCCCGGAGATCGAGGTGCCGGTGCTCGCCGACATCATGGCCTACGTCCCCTGGGCCGGCTTCGGCCCGTACGAGAGCTACGAGGCCGACGAGATCGTCAGCGGCGGCGAGACGCTGGAGCTCGCCGGGATGGAGATCGAGGTCGTCTTCACCCCGGGCCACAGCCCCGGCCACGTCACCTACGCGGTCAAAGGCGAGCCGGCGATCTTCTCCGGCGACGTCCTCTTCCAGGGCTCGGTCGGCCGCGTCGACCTCCCCGGCGGCGACGGCCCGACCCTCCTCGCCTCGATCGCCACGCTGATGGAGACCTACCCCGACGAGACCGTCGTCCATCCCGGCCACATGGGGCTGACGACGCTCGGGGCGGAGCGGGCGACCAATCCCTTCCTCGGCTCGCTGGCGCGTTAGGAGCACCGTGGCGAGCAAGTTCCAGGCCCCGCGCGGGACCTTCGACATTCTCCCCGAGGCCGCCCGCGGCCGCCGCCGGCTCGAAGCCGCCGCCGCGACCGTCTTCGCCCGCGCCGGCTACGAGCCGATCGCGACCCCGGCCTTCGAGGACACCGACCTCTTCGAGCGCGGGGTCGGCAAGTCCACCGACATCGTCCGCAAGGAGATGTTCACCTTCGAGGACAAGGGCGGGCGCAGCCTCACCCTGCGACCGGAGGGGACCGCCTCGGTCTGCCGTGCCTACCTCGAGCACGGGATGCAGAAACTGGCGCAGCCGGTGAAGCTCCACTACCTCGGCCCGTTCTTCCGCCACGAGCGCCCGCAGGCGGGCCGCTACCGCCAGTTCCACCAGCTCGGAGCCGAGTGCATCGGCACCGACTCGCCGCTCGCCGACGCCGAGGTGATCATGCTTCTCTCCGACCTGCTGGGCGAGCTCGGCGTGCCCGGGGTGGAGCTGCGGCTCGGCAGCCTCGGCTCCTTCGAGGCGCGGCGCGCCTACCTCGAGGACCTGAAGGCGCACCTGCACGCCCATGAGGGGGAGCTCTCCCGGGACGTGCGCGAGCGGATCGACATCAACCCGCTGCGCGCCTTCGACTCCGACGACGAGGGAACGCAAAGGGTGATGGCGAGCGCGCCGACGATCGTCGAGCAGCTCGAGGGCGAGGACGCCGAGCACTTCGCCGAGGTGAAGGCACTGCTCGACGCGGCCGGGATCGCCTACGTCGTCGACCCGACCCTGGTCCGCGGCCTCGATTTCTACACGCGGACGATCTTCTCCTTCGTCTGCGACGCGCTCGGGGCGCAGTCGGAGATCGGCGGCGGCGGGCGCTACGACGGCCTGATCGAGCAGCTCGGCGGGCCGGCGACGCCGGCGGTCGGGTTCGCGGCGGGGATCGAGCGGATCCTGCTGGCGCTGGACGAGGAGGAGCCGGCGGCCGGCCGCGACGTCCTGGTCGCGGTCGCCGACCCCGACCAGCGGCAGGAGGCGATGGCGCTCACGGTCGGGCTGCGCCGCGCCGGCATCTCGGCCG
>JBQCHW010000293.1:0-6438 GCA_051954315.1 Solirubrobacterales bacterium | reverse complement strand
CGGCGTCGCACGAGGAACCCCAGAATCCCTCGGTCAATTGCCCGGTCAGGCGGTTCACCCCGCCGACGCACAGCGCCACCGGCCCGTCCTTGGGATTGATCCCTCCCACCGGCTCGTAGGTGAGCCCGTTGCGCTCCCCGTAGCGGCGCACCGTCTCGGCCCAATCCTGCGCTTCCTGCTTTGCGCTCACGGGCCGATCCTACGGCTAGGATGCGAGCAGACCCGGTCCCCTGACAGGAGCCCCAATGACCATCGCCATCATCGTCGTCGTAGTAATCCTGATCCTCGCGGTCCTCTACTACATCGGGAAGCGCAACTCGATCATCGCTTCGCGCAACCGGGTCGACGAGTCCTGGAGCGGCATCGACGTGCAGCTGAAACGGCGCCACGACCTCGTCCCCAACCTCGTGGAGACGGTCAAAGGCTACGCCGAGCACGAGAGCGCGACCTTCGAGAAAGCGACCCGCGCCCGCGCCGAAGCAATGCAAGCCTCCAGCGTCGCCGACACCGCCAAAGCCGAGTCGAAACTGACCGGGGCGCTGACCGAACTGCGCGCCGTCGCCGAGAACTACCCGACCCTGCGGGCGACCGAGAACTTCCAGCAGCTGAGCCGCAACCTCTCCGAGCTCGAGGACGAGATCCAGGCCTCGCGGCGGATCTACAACTCCAACGTGCAGTCCTACAACACCTCGATCCAGCAGTTCCCGGGCTCGATCATCGCCAACCAGGGCGGCTTCACCGCCCGCGAGTACTTCGAGATCGAAGACGCCTCCGAGCGCAACGCGCCGCAGGTCAGCTTCGGCAAATGACCCGTTGACCGACTGGCCACCCAGCCAGGATCTCTAACATTCATTTTCGATGACTACCGAGACCAAGGACGCCCTGCTCTGGATCTGCGAGAGCTGCGGCTTCATCTATGACCCCGCCATTGGCGATCCGGATGGCGGCATCCCGCCGGGCACCTCTTTCGAGGACATCCCCAAAGACTGGTTCTGCCCCGTCTGCGGCGCCCGCACCACCGACTTCCGGCCGCTGGAGCCGGGCGAGGCCTAGGCCGCCACAGGCTTGGCTCGGATGAGCCGCTACGACTACGACTGGGTTGTCGTCGGCTCCGGGTTCGGGGGCTCCGTCTCGGCCCTGCGCCTGGCCGAAAAGGGCTACAAGGTGGCCGTCCTCGAGTGCGGCAAGCGCTTCGCCGACAAGGACTTCCCGAAGTCGACCTGGGACCTGCGCCGCTACTTCTGGGCGCCGCGCCTGGGCCTGCGCGGCATCTTCCGCCTCTCCACCTTCAAGGACGTCACTGTGGTCAGCGGCAGCGGGGTCGGCGGCGGCAGCCTTGGCTACGCCTGCACGCTCTACAAGCCGCCCTCGAAGTTCTACGAGGACCCGCAGTGGGGCGACCTCGCCGACTGGGAGAGCGAGCTGGCGCCGCACTACGACGAGGCGCAGCGGATGCTCGGCGTCGCCAACGTCGAGACCGATGACGCCGCCGACGAGCTGCTGCGCGAGTACGGCGAGCACATCGGCGTCGGCGACACCTACCGCAAGACCCCCGTCGGGATCTTCTTCGGCGAACCGGGCAAGACCGTCGACGACCCCTACTTCGGCGGCGAGGGGCCTGAGCGCACCGGCTGCACCTTCTGCGGGCGCTGCATGGTCGGCTGCCCCCGCGGCGCCAAGAACACGCTGGTCAAGAACTACCTTTACCTGGCCGAACGGCTCGGCGTCGAGGTGATCCCCGACCGCACCGTCACCGAGATCCGCCCGCTCGGCGCCGAGGACGGCTCAGACGGGTACTCGATCGCGAGCGAACGCTCCGGGATGATCCCCGGCCGCGGCCGCCGCACGATCAAGTCCCGCGGCGTGATCGTCGCCGCCGGCGCCCTCGGCACCAACAAGCTGCTGCAGCGCTGCCGCCTGAACGGCGCCCTGCCGCGGATCTCCAGCCGCCTCGGCGAGCTGGTCCGGACCAACAGCGAGATGATCCTCGCGGTCACCGTCCCCGAGGACTACCCGGAAGACCTGACCAAGCGGGTGGCGATCAGCGGCAGCATCTACCCCGACCCCAACACCCACATCGAGACCGTCTCCTACGGCAAGGCCGGCGACTCGATGGGCCTGCTCTACACGCTCCTGGTCGGCGACGGCACCCGGGTCACCCGGCCACTGAAGCTGCTCGGGCAGATCGTTCGCCACCCCGTCAACTTCCTCAAGGCCCTCTACCCGAAGGGCTGGTCGCGCCGCACGATCATCCTCCTGGTGATGCAGACGCTGGACAACGCGATCGCCCTGCGCCCGAAGCTGAAACGCTCGGGCAACGTCTGGCTGCAGACCGAGCAGGACCCGGAGAAGCCGAACCCGACCTTCATCCCGGTCGCCAACGACGCCGCCGAATGGCTGGCCGAGCGGACCGGCGGCCTCGCCCAGAGCTCGGTCACCGAGGCGCTCTTCAACGTGCCGAGCACCGCCCACATCCTCGGCGGCGCGGTGATCGGCCACTCTCCCGAGGACGGCGTCGTCGACGCCCGCCAGCGGGTCTTCGGCTACGAGAACCTGCTCGTCTGCGACGGCTCGGCGGTGCCGGCGAACGTCGGCGTCAACCCCAGCCTGACGATCACCGCACTCGCCGAGCACGCAATGAGCCAGGTCCCCCCGGCCTCAGAGCAGCAGAGCTACGAGGCGAACCTCTCCGCGACGTAGTCCCAGTTGACGACGTTCCAGAAGGCGTCGATGTATTCGGGCCGTTTGTTCTGGTACTTCAGGTAGTAGGCGTGCTCCCAGACGTCGCAGCCGAGCAGCGGCGTGGTGCCGTCGGAGATCGGCGAGTCCTGGTTGGGAGTCGAGATCACGGCGAGGCCGGATGAGTCTTTGACCAGCCAGGCCCAGCCGGAGCCGAAGCGGGCGACGCCAGCGTTTTTGAACTCCTCCTTGAAGGAGTCGAAGGAGCCGAAGGTGTCGCCGATCGCCGAGCCCAGCTCGCCGCCCGGCTCGCCGCCGCCGTCGGGGCTCAGCATCTGCCAGAAGAGCGAGTGGTTGTAGTGGCCGCCGGCGTTGTTGCGGACCGCTGCCTGCTTGTCGCCCGGCAGCGCCGAGAGGTTGCGGAGGACGTCCTCGACGTCGCGATCGGCCCACTCGGTGCCCTCGAGCGCGGCGTTGGCTTTGTCGACGTAGGCCTGGTGGTGTTTGTCGTGATGAACGCGCATCGTCGCCTCATCGATATGGGGCTCGAGCGCGTCGTAGGCGTACGGCAGGTCAGGTACGGAGAAAGCCATCCCAGCTCCTTTTCTCGGTTTGAAGTCCGAGTCGGAGCCTAGATGAATCGACCGCCTCGCTATTCCTGCGTGGTCGGTTCGACCGGTGCGGCGCCTTCGACTTCGCCGGCCTTGTCGGCGCCGATCCGCGGCACCGCGCCGGCGTCGCCACCGGTCCATTCGTTGAACCGGTACCAGGCCGGCTTCGCCTCGCGCGCTTTGTTCAGCAGGCCGGCGGAGCCGCAGAAGACGCAGGTGCCGCCTTCGTCGACCCAGGTGAACCACCAGACGCCGCCGACGCCCCAGCGGATGCGGTTGGCGGAGAGCATCGAGAAGGCCTTTGAGAGCTGGAACGCCTGCCCGAAGAGGCCGCGCTGCCAGCGGGTTGGGCCGTCGTCGGAGCCCCAGCCGAGCTCGGTGACGTAGAGCGGGGTGCCGGGATCGTGGTGGAGGCGCATGATCCGGCGCAGGTTGTGCAGCTGGGCGCCCATCGCGGTCGCGTCGGCGACGTAAGGGTGCAGCCCGACCCCGTCGAAGTACTTCTTGATGTGGCGGGCGCGGTAGAGGCGGGAGAGGAAGTCTCCGGAGGCGATGTTGGGCGGGACCTGCAGCGGCCGCCCGAAGAGCCCACCGAGGATCACCTTCGAACCCGGCGCTTCATGGTGGATGATGCCGCCGGCGATCCGGATCAGCCGGGCGAAGCGGCGCGGTTCCGGGCCGGTGGCGAAGGTGACGAGGTTCTCCTCGTTCCAGATCTCCCAGCGGGTGACCGGGAAGTAGGGCAGCTCCTCTTCCCCGCGCCAGAAGGAACCGTCCGGGCCGTAGCGGCGGACCGCCGCCCGGACGAAGGAGGCCCAGGCGCGGCGCTGGCGGGCAGTGGTCACCGGCAGGTCGATCCCCAACGGCGCCACCCATTTCGGCGAAGCGGTGATGAAGGGGAAGACTTCGATTTCGGCTTCGGCCGCCAACCGCACTTCGCGGTCGAAGCCTTCCCAGTTGCGCTCCGAGATTGCCGGGTTCAGCGGCTCGATCCCGGCCCAGTAGAGCGGCAACCGCACGCTCCGCACGTCCGCCTCGCGCATCAGCCGGTAGTCCTTCGCCGTCCCGTAGTTCTGCGGCGAAATCCCGACAAAACCTGGCGGCAGGTAGCCAGGCGCCGCCACCGGCATCGCCGCCAGCGTCAGCAGAGCCAAAAACGTCGCAATCAAGCCTCGAGCCATCTTCATCGGAAAGGAACCGCGTCCCCGCCCAAAGTAGCGGCCGGGACCGCCAGACCCCCCACTTCCCCCGTCTGGGATAATCGACTCCTCTCGGGGCGTGGCGCAGCCTGGTAGCGCGCACCGTTCGGGTCGGTGAGGTCCCCGGTTCAAATCCGGGCGCCCCGATGAAAGGCTCTGGCGCCGGCCGAAGTCGATCATTACGCTGCTGCGGTGACCGACGTCGCGCAGGTGCTGCTTGCCGATCGCCGCGTCCGTCCGGCAGTTCCCGGGGGCCCGTACCTGGTGGTCGGTCTGGGCCAGGCAGGACAGGCCGCGGCCGAGGCCTTGGCTCGCCTGGGCCGCGCGCCGGAAACGGTCGGCTTCGACCGACGACCCGCGGCCGTCCCCAAGCGGGTGCGCAGGGCGCTTGCCGCGCTGGAGGTCGAAGTCAGGCTCGGCGAGGAGGAATCTCTCCTCGATGAGGTGTCCCCGGGCACCGTGGTGCGAAGCCCCGGTGTGCCCCTTGACTCCCCGCTGCTCGTGGAGGCGCAACGGCGCGGCGCGGTCGTCCTCGACGAGCTCGAGCTCGGATGGCGCCTGTCTCGAGCGCCGATGATCGCGGTCACCGGCACCAACGGCAAGACCACGACCGCAAGCCTCGTCTCGGCCCTGCTCGAAGCGGCCGGGCTGACGGCGCCGCTCGCCGGCAACGCCGACATCGCGCCGCCGCTCTCGGCGGTCCCGGGCGAACCCGACGCGATCGTCTGCGAGGCCTCGAGCTTCCAGCTCGAGGCCTGTCCGGCCCTCCTGCCCGAGGTGGGGATGTTCACCAACCTCAGCGCCGACCACTTGACCAGGCACGTCACCCTCCGCCGCTATGCGGAAATCAAGCGCAGCCTGTTCATCAAAGGAGACTCTGCCGTCCCGCTGGCGGTCCTCGATGCGATCGACGGGCCTGGCGCCCGGCTGGCCGACGAAGTCGAACGCGCCGGTGGACGCGTCGTGCGCCTCGGCCAGGACGAAAGCGCCCCTTACCGCCTCCTCGAGACTTCCTGGGACCTACATCGGTCCCAGCTGAAGCTGCAGACCCCCTACGGACCGCTGTCGCTCCAAACCAATCTGCCTGGTCTGTACAACGCCCGCAACGTGGCGCTGGTCGTCGCGCTCGCAGACGCGCTGGGAATCGAGCGTTCGCTGACCAGCGAAATGCTGGCGGCCCATCCCGGCGCCCGGGGCAGGTTCGAACACCTTGGACGAGCCGCGGCCGGGGCCGGCGGGCAACTGATCCTGGACTTCGCCTCGAGCCCGGATGCCGTTGAGCAATTCCTCGGCACGTTGAAGGCCAGCCTGCCGCCCGGCGCTCGTTTACACGCCGTGGTGGGTTTGCTGGGCTCCCCTGAACCGCGCCAGCGCCGCGCGGTGGGGCGGATTGCCGCGGAGCTATGCGACCGGTTGGTCCTCACCTCGGGGAGCTTCCGGAGCAATCCCCCACTCAGCGGGATGGAAGAGATGGTGACGGGAGCGCGCGGGGTCGCCGGCGTCGACCTGATGGTCGTGCCGGAGCGCAAAGCCGCAATCGCCGCAGGGGCAGCCGGGACCTCCAGCCGGGACGTCGTCTGCGTAATCGGGCGCGGCAACGTCGTCGAGATTGTCTCGGGGCGCCGGGAGGACGACCGCAGCGTGATGAGCCGGCTGACGCAAGGCGGCACAACCCCGTCAGGCCCAGAACGGGCGCCGCAGGCCACGGGCGGCTAGCTCGCCGTATAGCTCGAGCAGCGCCGAATAGGTGGGAAGGACCTCGAGCTCGTCGGGGGCCGAGGCAAGTGCCCGGTCGAGGGCAGCGGGAATCGCCTGCTCGACTTCGATCCGCGCGGTCGGCCAGCCCGCGTACTTCAACCGCAGCGCCATCTCCTCTCCCCGCCGTCCGCTGCAGACGACGGAGCCGACGTGGGCGCTCAACAGCTCGAAATCCGCGTCCCAGATCCAGG
>JBQCHW010000292.1:0-6171 GCA_051954315.1 Solirubrobacterales bacterium | reverse complement strand
TCGCGGGGGCGGCCCTGGTCGCCCTCGCCGCCTGCGACGGCCCTTGGGTCGAGCGTCGTAAGACGCCGAGCGGCCGGCTCGTCGTGATCCTCTCCCTGGTCGCCGTCGCGACCGCCCTCGCCGCCCTGATCTACGACCACTTCTCGCGCCTCAGCGCCGGCACCGTCCTGCTCGCCGCGCTCACCCTCTTCGCCGCCTCGATCCGCCTCGTGGTTGCCCAGCGCGGCTGGCGCGACGCCCGCGCCCGCGTCCGCGAGGCGGAGGTGGCGGGGGCGGTCGGCGCGGCGGCGCTCGACGCCGCGATCTCGCTCGATCCCGAGGGGAAGATCGTCGCTTGCAACGAGCGCGCCTATGACGTCTTCCGTCGCGACGCCTTCGAGATCGTCGGCAAGCCGATCGGGAACCTGCTCGACGATGCGTCCGGCGGGCGCTCGTTCGAGGAGATCCTCGCCGCCGCCGAGCCGCAGACGCTGCCGGCGCCACTGGAGCTTTGCGCCTACGACACCCACGGCGTCGCCTTCCCGGTCGAAGTGACGATCGGCCCGGCGCCAGACCGGGCGGTGATGCGGACGCTGGTCGTCCGCGACATCAGCGAGCGCAAGCGGCGCGAGGAGGAGAACCGGCGCCTCACCGCGATCATCCGCTCCTCCGACGACGCGGTCCTGACCAAAGACCTCTCCGGCACGATCACCGGCTGGAACGGGGGAGCGGAGCGGATCTACGGCTACAGCGCCGGCGAGGCGATCGGGCGGGAGGTGGCCGAGCTGCTGATCCCGCCCGCTCGCCGGGGCGAGGCGAAGCGGATCCTCAAGGAGGCGGCGGCCGGCGAGGTGGTCGCCTTCGAGACCCAGCGGATCACCAAGAGCGGTGAGCTGATCGACGTCGCCCTGCGCGCCTTCCCAATTCGCGGCCTCTCCGGCGAGGTGACCGCCGTCTGCACGGTCGGCCACGACGTCAGCGCGGTGCGGCGGCGCGAACGCGCCGAACAGCGCGACACCGAGGCGCAGGCCTGGCGGCAGCGCCTGCGCAGCTCCCTCGACGAGGGGAACCTGTTGTTCCACGGTCAGCCGATCCTCGACCTGCGGAGCGGCGACGTCCATCACTACGAGCTGCTGGTGCGGATGCGGCTCGACGGCGAGCTCGTCCCGCCCGGCCGGTTCCTCCCCTACGCGGAGAAAAGCGAGCTGATCCACGACCTCGACCTCTGGGCGGTCGAGCAGGGCGTCCGGCTCGGCGAACAGATCCCGGTGGCGATCAACCTCTCCGCCCGCAGCCTCGGCAGCCGCGAGCTGATGCGGGCGATCGAGCGCAGCCTCCACCGCGATTCCTCGCTGGCGCAGATGCTGACCTTCGAGATCACCGAGACCGCCGCGGCGGAGAACATGCAAGGAGCGCGCGAACTCGTCGACGAGCTGACGAAGATGGGATGCGGGGTCGCGCTTGACGATTTCGGAACTGGGTACGGGTCGTTCACCTACCTCCGCCACCTCCCCGTGACCCAGCTGAAGATCGACATGGAGTTCATCCGCGGCCTCGCTGCCGACCGTGCCGACCGCCGGGTCGTCGAATCGATGATCGACGTCGCCCGCAACTTCGAGATGACCACGGTCGCCGAGGGGGTCGAAGACGAGCGGACGCTCGAAATGCTGCGGGAGCTCGAGGTGGACCTGGTCCAGGGGTACCTGATCGGGCATCCCGAGCCGCTTGGGGTGGGGGAGGGAGAAGAGGGGGCCGCGGTCACGGCCCAGCTCGGGCAGCCACGCGGGCTCGAGCAGCGCGAACACGATCGCGACCAATCGCTGCTCGGCCTCGACGAAGCCATGGACGGCCGCGAGCAGCGCGAACAGCCGCGGTGACGCCGCCAGCCCCGGAGGGGCCGACGGTCATCGAACAGGTCTTCATCGCCTTGATCGGCAGGGAACCGGAGACCGTCCTCACCTTGGTGCACCCGCAGGCGGAGTGGACTCCGACCCTCTGGAGCGGGGAGCAGACCTATCGGGGGCGGGAGGGGGTGGCGGAGTGGCTGGCGCAGTTCGGCGACCGCCTCCAGTTCCTCGACCACAACATCGAACGGATCAGGGCCGAGGGCGAGCGCGCCGCCGTGCGGGGCACCGTCTTCGACGGGCGGGACCGCAGCATGTTCGCCGTCCGCGTTTCCTGGAGCTTCGAGCTGGAGGACGGGATGATGCGGCGCGGCCGCTCCCACGAAAGCTGGGAGGAAGCGCTGCGCGCGGTCGGCCTAACCGAAGGCGCGGAGGGCGAGGACGGCGGCGACGACCAGGCCGATCGCGGCGATTGAGTTACGCAGCGGGTCGCTGGGGATGCGCCGCGCGTAGTGGGCGCCGACGCGGCCGCCGGCGAACGAGGAGACCATGATCGTCACGGCGTAGCGCCAGTCGACCGGGGCGAGGAAGGCGTAGACGACCGCGGCGAGCAGGTTGGCGCCGCCGGCGAGGACGATCTTCATCCCGTTCAGGTGCTGGAGGGTGTCGGCGACGAAGAGGGCGAGGAGCGCGAGGATGAGGATGCTGACCGCGGCGCCGAAGTAGGCGCCGTAGGCGCCGCAGAGGAAGATGCCGCCGAGCAGGTAGGGCGAGCGCTCGTTGCCGGCGTGGGCGATCCGCGGGGTGAGGCGGGGCTGGAAGAAGAGCAGCAGGCAGGAGAGGGCGATCAGGACCGGGACGATCGCTTCGAAGGCGGCGTCGGAGGTGAGCAGGAGGGCGGCGGATCCGGCGAGGGCGCCGAGGAAGAGCGGCACGAGGAGGCGGCGGAAGCGCTCGCTCTGCTCGCGCAGGAGGTCGAGGTAGCCGAGGGCGCCGCCGGCGCTGGCCGGGACGATCCCGGTGGTCAGGGTGACGTTGGCCGAGAGCGGCGGCAGTCCGAGGGCGACGAGGGTCGGGAAGGTGATCAGGGCGCCGCCGCCGGCGATGGAGTTGACGGCCCCGGCGGCAACCCCCGCCGCGGCGACCGCAAGCAGCTCGAGCACGGCTCAATCTTTGCCGAAGAGGCGGGCGGCTTAGCGGCAGCCAGCTACTTCTCGAACTTTGCCCGCAGGCGCGACCACCGCGAAGGCTCCGAAGGTTGGTGTTCCCTCCATTCATCCTCGGTCGGTAGCCGCCCCTCTTCGCGCGCCCGCAGGACGCACTCGGTGTGGGCGTGGCGGCGGCGCGTTTTGTCGCCTTCGGGCCAGATCAGCACGTGCTCGGAGAGCGCCGGCAGGTGCTTGCCGCAGAGCGGGCAGCGGTAGGTCGCCGGCTTCAGGTTCTGCGCCGGCCGCATCGCCCACCAGCGCGGCTCGTCAGCGGACATCAGTTCGCTAGGTGATGCTGGGCGTGGGGGTGCCGCCGCGGCGCTTCTCGTTCTTGGTGACGACGTCGAAGAAGTAGTCGTTGCGGCCGCGCCGCATCACCCGGGGCATCGCGTGGCGGGCGCGGCGGTGGGCGGCGGTGACGGAGCGGAAGGCAGCCTCGTGGGCGGAGGACCAGCCGATGCCGAAGATTTGCCGCACTCGTTCGGGGAGCGTGCCCTTGATGATCAGGTTCTGGGTCTCGAGGTTGAGCCGGGCGGCCGTGGCCACCGGCTGGCGGAAGGCGACCAGCGGCGCCATCTCCAGCGCGTGGGGCGTGGCGTGCAGGTCGGGCGAGGCGAGCTTGGCGTCGAACCAGGCTTGGAACTCAGCGTAGGTCGGCGGGACGGCATCGCGCGGGAGCAGGAAGAGCTCGCCGAAGCGGACGTAGTCCTGCCAGAGCGCTTCACGCTCCTCGTCGCTTAGCGGCCCGGCCGTCGTTTCGTACATCACCCGGCCCGAGTCGGCGATCACCGCCAGCGTCCACAGCATCAGCTCCGGGTCGAAGGCCGAGTAGGCACTGCCGGCGGGATGGGCACCGGCCGCCTCGGGCAGCTCGCCCTTGATTCGGTCGTGCAGGCGGTGGACCGCCGCCAGCGCCCGGTCAGCTTCCGCCTTCGTCCCGAGAAAGACCGTCTCTTGGATCTTCGCCGTGCGGGCGAGGCGGGTAAACGGATGGTCGCCGGCGGCGGTCGAGAGCATCGTTCCCGTGTAGGTAAGCGGTTCCAGGGCGCCAATCAACAATGCCCGCTGCCCGTAGAGGAGGCCTACCGACCTCTCCCCATGTACCCGTCGTGCCATCGATCGGCCCGGCGGGAAGTAATGCTCGTGGTCACTCACTGGCCGTATGGCCAGCCAGTCTACTCAGCGAGTGACAATTTGGTCAAATTGACAAACCAATACCCAAACAAACGGCTATGGGGAGGGCGTTTCGCGGCTCATCGCAACCAGCGCGGAGCCGGATCCGGGGGCGGCGAGGCCGCGCAGATCGTGGGCGGCGAAGATCTCGTCGAGTTCCTCGCGGGTCAGGGTCTCCCGCTCCAGCGCCAGCACCGCGAGGTGGTCGACGACCTCGAGGTTGGCGGCGACCAGGGCGCGGGCGCGGCGGTAGGCCTCGCGGGCGAGGGTGATCGCCGCCTGGTCGACCTCGCGGCGGGTCTGGTCGGAGACCGCGTAGTCGCTGGTCGGCAGGGCGATCGGCGGCGGCCCGTCGTGGTCGACCGCGACCCCCATCCCGAATTCGGCGACCATCTGCTTGCAGACGAGGTGCACGCGGTTGAGGTCGTCGGAGGCGCCGGAGTAGGTCTCGCCGAGCACGACCTCCTCGGCGGCGCGGCCGCCCAGCAGCGTCACCACCTCGTCGAGCAGCTCGTCGCGGGACTTCAGGTAGGTGTCCTCGGAAGGCGAGTGGGCGACGAAGCCGAGCGCGGGGCCGCGGGGGACGATCGAGAGGATCTCCGGCGGGTCGAGGCCGAGCAGCTTGCGGCAGAGGGCGTGGCCGGCCTCGTGGTAGGCGACGATCCGCCGCTCCTTCGAGCTGAGGCGGCGGGCCTGCTGGGAGCCGACCGCCTGGCGCAGCAGCGCCTCGTCGAGGTCCTCGCGGGTCATCGCCCAGCGGCCGGCGCGGCCGGCGATGATCGCCCCCTCGTTGAGGGAGTTGGCGAGCTGGGCACCGGTCAGCCCGGTGGTCTTGCGGGCGACGTCGGCGAGGTCGAGGTCGGGGGCGAGCGGCTTGTTGCGGGCGTGGCTGCGGAGGATCGCCTCGCGGCCCTTGCGGTCGGGTGGGGCGACGAGGACGCGGCGGTCGAAACGGCCGGGGCGCAGCAGCGCCTTGTCGAGCTTCTCGACGTGGTTGGAGGCGGCGATCACGATCACCATCCCCGGGTCCTTCTCGAAGCCGTCGAGCTCGACCAGCAGCTGGTTCAGCGCCTGCTCGCGCTCGCTGGTGCCGCCGTCGCCACCGCCGCCGCTGCGGGCGCCGCCGATCGCGTCGAGCTCGTCGATGAAGATGACGGCGCGGCCGGCCTTGCGGGCGTCTTTGAAGAGGCGGCGGATGCGGGCGGCGCCGCGGCCGACGAACATCTCGACGAAGCTCGAGCCGGAGGCGGCGAAGAAGTCGACCCCGGCCTGGGCGGCGACGGCGCGGGCGAGCATCGTCTTGCCGGTCCCGGGCGGGCCGTAGAGGAGGACGCCGCGCGGGGCCTGGGCGCCGAGCGCCGAGAAGCGGTCGGGATCGCGTAGCCAAGCCGTCACATCCATCAACTCGTCTTTGGCGGCGTCGACCCCCTGCACCTCCTCCCAGAGGACCGGCGCGGTCCGGGACGCCTTCACCGTCTCCGGCTTCGTCGTCCCCATCATCCCCCGCATCATTTTCAGGAAGATGAACAGCAGCAGGGCCATGAAGAAGACCCCGAAGACCGGATACCAGTCGAAGAAGAATTCCTGGATGTCTTGCGCCATTGGTGGAGTGTGGAGACAAACTTGAGACAAACCCATCGCACATCCGTCCAAATGTGCGCAAAGGGCTAAAGGTCAGGCCGTCCAGGCGCCTGGTCGGCGTCAGCGGGATCGTTTACGTTCTCGGCCATGTCCCGTCCCGGCCGCCTCACGCTCGTCCTGCTGAGCCTCGCCTTCGCGCTGTTCGCCGCCCCGGCCGCGAGCGCGGCACCCGGCGACCTTGACGCGAGCTTCGGCAGCGGCGGCTCGGTGCGGCTGTTCGAAGGCGATCACCAGTTCCTCGTCAAGGCTGTGGCGGTCCAGCCAGATTCGAAGATCGTGATCGCCGGCGCCGAAGCGCCGGGGAATACGATCGTCCAGCGGCTGCT
>JBQCHW010000291.1:0-9383 GCA_051954315.1 Solirubrobacterales bacterium | reverse complement strand
ATCGTCCTCTTCGGATTGGGCATCGGCGTACTCGTCGGCATGACCGGCATGGGCGGCGGATCGTTGATGACCCCGCTGCTGATCCTGATCTTCGGGATCCAGCCGACGACCGCGATCGGCACCGACATCTTCTACTCGGCGGTCACCAAGACCGTCGGCGGCTGGCGCCACTTCCGGATGAAGACGGTGAACATGGAGCTGGTCAAGTGGCTGGCGATGGGCAGCGTCCCTTCGGCGGTCGGCGGCGTCCTCCTCGTCTCCTGGCTGCAGACGCAGGTCGGGGAAGACCGCCTCGACGAACTCGTCTACGCCGTCCTCGGCGGCACCCTGCTGATGGTCGGGATCATCACCCTGACCCGGGCGCTGATCCTCCGCGGCCTGATCGACGAGCGCGACCGCTTCGACGTCGAGCGCCGCCACAAAGTCGCCGCGGTCGTGATCGGCGCCACCACCGGCTTCGTGATCGGGATCACCTCGGCCGGCTCGGGCACGGTGATCGCGATCCTCCTGATCGCCGTCTACCGCCTCGCCCCGAAAAAAGTAGTCGGCACCGACATCTTCCACGCCGCGATCCTGCTCTGGGCCGCCGGTATCGCCCACTGGATCGGCGGCAACGTCGACTTCGTCCTCGCCGGCAACATCCTCCTCGGCTCGGTCCCCGGCGTGATGATCGGGTCGGCGCTGTCGGACAAAGCGCCGCAGGGCTTCATCCGCACCTCGCTCGGACTCGTCCTCGTCGGCTCGGGCATCGTCACGATCCAGAAGGGCGACCCCAGCGTCTGGCCGATCGCCGCCGGGATCGCCGCGATCGGGCTCGGCCTGGTCCTCTACACGCCGCACTGGCTGAACCGTCGCCGCGAGGCGCAGCGTCGCGCGGAGACTGAGGCCGAACGCGAGCAAGAGCTTGATCAGGCACGGGCGCTCGGCCGCACCCTGCCCGCGGACTGATTTACTAAATACATGCGAGTTTCCGCGAAGGCTGACTACGCGGTGCGGGCCGCTGCCGAGCTTGCGGCGGCCGACGACGATCCCGTCAAGGGCGAGCGCCTGGCCGAGGCGCAGGACATCCCCCTGCAGTTCCTCGAGCACATCCTGCTCGAGCTCAAGCACCACGGCATCGTCCGCGCCCGCCGCGGTGCCAAGGGCGGTTACTGGCTCGCCCGCCCCGCCGACGAGGTGACGGTCGCCGAGATCGTCCGCGCCGTCGAGGGCCCGATCGCCCACGTCCAGTCGACCCCGCCCGAGGACATCGAGTACCGAGGCCACGCCGAGCACCTGCAAGAAGTCTGGATCGCCGTCCGCGCCAGCCTCCGCAACGTCCTCGAGGAGGTCACCCTCGCCGACCTCGTCTCCGGCGAACTCCCCACCGTCGTCGGCGAGCTCACGTCGGCAAAAGACGCCTGGGTCGCCCGCTAGCTCCGCCGACCCCAGACCCCGGACCCCGACCCGATTGGGTGTCCGGAGGGATTAACTAGGGTCTTCAAACTAATGCGATGCAGCCGCAAAGCGCTCGCGCTCGTCCCGGTCGCGCTCGCAGCAATCCTGACCCTGGCGCCACCTGCCCTTGCCGCGAAGCCGAAGCCCGGCACGCTGACCCAGCTGCAGGGGAAGCGGGGCTGCATTGTCGATCGCTCTTCGAAACCGGGCACCTGCGCGGTCGGCCGGGGACTGACGGGGGCCGGCCCGTTCATGGGCTCGGAGGCCGTCGCGGTCAGCCCCGACGGCCGCAACGTCTACGTCGCCTCTTTTGACAGCGACGCGATCGCGACTTTTGTCCGCAACCCGAAGAGCGGCGCCCTCACCCAGCCGAAGGGAGCTGCCGGCTGCATCGCCGCCAAAGGCCGCGGTGGTTGCGCGAGAGTTGCCGCCTCCGACGGGCCGAACTCGGTCGCGGTCAGCCCCGACGGCCGCAACGTCTACGCAACCGCCCGCGACAGCAGCACCCTGCTGAGCTTCGCCCGCAACCCCAAGACCGGGGCGCTGCGGCCGATCCCGGGCGCCACCTGCCTGGCCGGGATCGCCCTGCCGGCCTGCGCTCCCGCCACCGCCCTGATCGGGCCCGACGTCGTCGCGGTCAGCCCCGATGGGCGCAACGTCTACGTCGGCGCCTTCTTCGGCAGCGCCGTCCTCGCCTTCTCGCGCGATCCTTCGAGCGGCACGCTGGCCCAGCTGGCCGGGACCGCCGGCTGCATCGCCGCGGCGACCGCCGGCTGCGCCACCGGGGTCGGGCTGAGCTCGATCGAGGGGTTGGCGGTCAGCCCCGACGGGGTCAGCGTCTATGCGGCCGCCGCCGCTTCGAATGCCCTCACTGAGCTCGCCCGCGATCCCTCGACCGGAGCCCTCACCCAGCTTCCGGCGCCGAACGGCTGCATCGCCGACGCGGCGCTGACCGGATGCGGCGAGGGGCGGGAGCTCGGCGGGCCGAACGCGGTCGCGGTTTCCCCGGGAGGGGAAAGCGTCTACGTCACCTCGTTTCTCTCCAACAGCGTCACCGCCTTCGACCGCGCCGCGGGCACGGGGGTGCTGGCGCAAAAGGAAGCAACCAACGCCTGCCTGATCTTCCTGCGCTCGGCCGGCTGCTCGTTCGGGCGCGCGATGCTGGCGCCGGAGGGGCTCGGCGTCTCGCCCGACGGGCGCAACGTCTACGTGACCTCGTTCGCGACCGGCGCCGTCGATGTGCTTGCCCGCAACGGCAAAGGCGCCGTGCGCCAGCTGCCAGGGGCCGCCGGCTGCCTCGCCCGGAAGCAGGTCCAGGGATGCACGTTCGCCCGGGCGCTCTCCGGTGTCAGCTCGGTGGCGGTCAGCCCCGACGGCCGCAACGTCTATGCGACCGCGAGCGAAAGCAACGCGGTCGACGTCTTCAGGAGGAACCGATGAGCGATCACAGCGATAAATCTGAGCGCGGGGGGCTGACCCGGAAACAGCTGCTGGGCACCGGCGCCGGTGCTGCCGCCGCGGCCCTGCTCGCCGGCAGCGGGGTGGACCAGGCGCTCGGCGCCGCCAAGGGCGGGCGCAAGAACGTCGCCGGGATGAACGTGATCCTGATCCTCACCGACCAGGAGCGGGCGATCCAGCACTTCCCGCCGAACTGGCTGCGGAAGAACCTGCCGGGGATGCGGCGGCTGCGCCAGCACGGGCTCAGCTTCGAACGGGCCTTCACCAACGCCTGCATGTGCTCTCCCGCCCGCTCGACCCTGATGACCGGCTACTTCCCCGCGCAGCACGGGGTCAAGTACACGCTCGAGGAAGACATGCCGTACCCGGAATATCCGCTGCAGGCCGAAATGCCGCGGCCGCCCGAGCTCACGAACCCGGCAACCGTGGCGCGGGCCGCCGGCTATACCCCCGTCTACAAGGGCAAGTGGCACTGCTCGAAGCCGGCGATCAAAGAAGACGCCCAGCCCTCGGACCTGGCGAAGTACGGGTGGGACCGCTGGAACCCGCCGGACGCCGGCGCCAACCAGACGGTGCCGGAGGCCGGCGGCGGCTACGTCGACAACGACGGCCGCTTCATCGAATCCGTCGGGTCGAACGAGGAAGGCAAAGAGGGCGTGATGCAGTACCTCAGCTCCGTTGCGGCCAGGCAGCAGCCGTTCTTCCTGGTGATCTCGCTGGTCAACCCGCACGACGTCCTCTTCTTCCCGAGCAAAACCTTCGAAGAAGCCGGCTACGACGACTCCTGGATCCGGGGGGAAATCAAACCACCGGCCACGGCCGAAGAAAGCCTGAAGACGAAGCCTTCGGTCCAGGAAGAATTTCGCAACATCTTCAACCTCACCGGGAAGCCGAAAGGGCCGGTCCAGCAGGCCCAGTACCTGAACTTCTACGGCAACCTGATGCGCTCCTCGGACAACTACATCGTCGACGTCCTCAACAAACTGGAAGAGGTGGGGCTCTACGACGAGACGCTGATCGTCCGCACCGCCGACCACGAGGAGATGGGCCTGACCCACGGCGGCATGCGCCAGAAGAACTTCAACTTCTACGAGGAGGCGACGCGGGTGCCGCTCGTCTACTCGAACCCGAAGCTCTTCCCGTCCCCGCAGACCACGGACGCGATGGTCTCCCACGTCGACTTCCTGCCGACCCTGGCCAGCCTGGTCGACGCGCCCAAGCCGGCGCGGTCGAGCTGGCAGGGCAAGGACTACTCGAGCCTGATCCTGCAGCCGAAGAAGGGCAAGACGGTTCAGGACTATGTCGTCTTCACCTACGACGACGTCCAGTCAGGGCAGAAGAACGGGCCTTACCCGAAAGCCCCCAACCACATCGTCAGCATCCGCGAAAAGCGCTGGAAGCTGGCCAAGTACTACGCCGTCGAACCGAAAAAACCGACGCCGCCGCAGTGGGAGATGTACGACCTGAAAGAAGATCCCGAAGAGACCGAAAATCTCGCCCACCCCCACTACAAACGCTCGGAGCTGCAGGAGCGCGAATTCCGCCGCCTGAAAAAGAAGCTCGCCCAGGTCGAGAAGACTCGCCTGGGGCCGCTTTCCTAGTCGCGAGCTTCTACGGCCACCGGGTCGAGGTCGAAATCGCGGCCCAGGCGCAGCTCGCTGTAGCGCTTGGTCCAGTCGTCGTTGATCCCGTCCGACTGCTTCTTCATCCGCGGTTCGAATTCGAAGTCCTCGGGGCAGGAGAGGCCGAGGCGCTCGAGGAGGTTGTGGGTGCTGGTCTCGTAGTCGGCGGCGAAGTTCTCGTAGAGGACGAGGACGGGCTTGATCCCGGTGTGCTCGAAGAAGGCGTCCCAGGAGGCTTCTTCTATGAGGAGCTGGTCGAGCAGGTGATCGATCGCCCGGTAGTGGAAGCGCAGCTGCGGGCGGTGCTCCTCGATGAAGCTCTGGTAGGCGGCGCCGTTGCCTTCGACCGAGACCGCCTCGGCCCCGGCGGTGTCTTCGCGCCAGGTCGCGGTTTGCACCGCCTTCCAGAGCGAGACCGCCTGCCGCACCTTGTTGGCGCGGACGATGCGGACGAAGGTGAGGTCGGGGAAGACGGTGGGGAGGAGCTCGGCCAGGGGCACGTCGCGGTAGGCGGGGACGTTGCGCAGGAGGCTGACGAACTCGCCGAAGTAGCCCCACATCAGCTTCGCCCCGAAGACGCCGTTGGGGGTGGTCCCGGTCTCGAAGGCCCACTCGAGGTAGCGGTCGTAGGCGGCGCGGCTCCAGAGCGGAGAGCGGGGCGGGGGGTCGCTGCCGACGCTGCGCTCGCCGAGGTGGTCGCGGATCGACTGGTCCTCGACGCCGAGGAAGTACTCCTCCGGGCGGCGCGGCCGGCCGCTGTGGCGCAGGGCCTCGAAGTACTCCTCGGGGCGGCCGGCGATGCCGGTTTCCTCCAGCGCATGGCAGACCAGGGTGCTGCCGCTGCGGGGGGTGGCGCAGACGAGATATGAGCGATCCGGCTTCGTTCGGTTCATAGACGTTTCCTAACTATCCCTATCAACAAACAGATAAACCAGGCCGGGTCGATAACCTGAAGGGCAGTGCACCAGCAGCCGAACATCCTCTACATCCACTCCCACGACACCGGTCGCTACGTCCAGCCCTACGGCTTCCAGGTGCCGACGCCGAACATCCAGATGCTGGCCGACCAGGGGGTGCTGTTCCGCGAGGCGTTCTGCGCCGCGCCGACCTGCTCGGGCAGCCGCGCCAGCCTGCTCACCGGGCTCTACTGCCACAACAACGGCATGCTCGGCCTCGCCCACCGCGGCTGGAAGCTCAACGACTACGGGCAGCACTGGGTCCACACCCTGCGGGGAGCCGGTTACCACTCGACCCTGATCGGCGAGCAGCACATCTCGATCGAGCCCGAGGTGATCGGCTACGACGAGGTCGTCCCCGTCGACTCCAACCACGCCTCCTTCGTCGCCCCGCTGACGATCAAGGCGCTGAAGGAGGCGCCACCGCGGCCGTGGTTCATGTCGGTCGGCTTCTTCGAGACCCACCGCGACTTCTCGGCCCCGACCTCGGTGCGCGACACGCTCTACTCGCAGCCGCCGGCCAACCTGCCGGACACCGCGGTGACCCGTCGCGACATGGCTGCCTTCAAGGCCAGCGCCCGCTCGCTCGACCAGGGGATCGGCGCCGTCCTCCACGCTCTCCACGACTTCGGCCTCACCGAGGATACGCTCGTCCTCTGCACGACCGACCATGGGATCGCCTTCCCTGGCGCCAAGGCGACCCTCTTCGACCGCGGCACCGGGGTGATGATGATCATGCGCGGGCCGGGCTTCGCCGGCGGCAAGGTGGTCGACGCGCCGGTCAGCCACCTCGACGTCTTCCCGACCCTCTGCGACCTCGCCGGCGCCGAGCACCCCGAGTGGCTGCAGGGCACGAGCATGATGCCGCTGGTGCGGGGGGAGGTCGACCGCCTCCACGACGCGATCTTCACCGAGACGACTTACCACGCCGCCTACCAGCCTCATCGGGCCGTCCGGACCGAGCGTTGGAAGTACATAAGGCGGTTTGACGAATACCCGCATCCGGTGCTGGCTAACTGCGACGAGAGCGACACCAAGGACCTCCTGGTTGCCGCCGGCTGGGGGGACGAGGTGGTCCCGGAGGAGCAGCTCTATGACTTGGTGCTCGACCCGCAGGAGGGCACCAACGTCGCCCAGAACCCGGCCAAGGCTCAGGTGCTGGGGGAGATGCGCGAGCGGCTGGAGGCGTGGATGCGGGAGACCGACGACCCGCTGCTCGACGGCCCGGTGCTGCCGCCGGAGGGGGCGATCGTCACCCCGCAGGAGCAGGCCTCGCCCGACAACGTGCAGATCTTCAAGGGCGACGTCAAGGCCGACTCCACGGCCGCTCCATCCAGGTGAGGCAGGTCCAGCCAGGGATCGGCTGACCCACCGGGTCGCGGCTCTCGCCGTGGGCGAAGACCGAGAGGCCGCAGTTGTGGGAGCCGAGGTTCCAGATTCCCGCCGCCATCTCGGCTTCGAAGCGGTCGCCGAGGACCGAGTCGAGGAGGAAGAAGCGGGTGAAGATGCCGTGGGTGACGAGCAGCGGCAGCTCGCCGGCCTCGCCCGCCTCGAGCTCGGTCTTCAACCGCCGTACCCGCTCGATCGCTCCCTCGAAGGTTTCGCCCGAGGTCAACTCGCCGACGTAGTCGATCTCCTCCGCCTCTAGACCGAGCGCCTCGCCGACCGCCTGGGCCGTTTCCCGCGCCCGCCGCAGGGGGCTCGAGAGCAGGCGGGTGATCCCCAACTCCCGCAGGCCGGCCCCGGCCGCGTGCGCCTGTTCGACCCCCTTCTCGGTCAGCCGGTCGCCATCTGAGTGGGGCGCCGGCTCGCCGCTGCGGGCGGCGTTGTGGACCGACTCGCCGTGGCGAAGGAGGAGGGCTCTCATTCAGCCGCGGGTTTGGCGCCGGCGACGACGTTGACGAAGTTCTCCAGGTGTTTAGTCGTCCAGCACTCGAAGGCGCCGTCGCAGTGGCGCTCGTAGGCTGACATCACCGAGTCGCCGTAGTTCCAGTAGAGCTTCGGCTCGGGGTTGAGCCAGAACAGCCGCCCCGCCTTTTCGGCGATCCGGGCGAAGACCTCGGCGTGGGGCTCGCGGCCGTTGGTGCGGGCGTCGCCGAGCACGATCACGGTCGAGCGCGGGTCGAGGTCTTCGGAGATCTCCTCGAGGAACTCGAGCCAGACGCGGCCGTAGTCGGTGTAGCCGGAGACGTCGGCGACGCCGCCCTCGCTGGAGATTTTCTGCGCCACGGCGGCGAAGTCGCGCTCGTGCTCGAAGACCTCGGTCACCTCGGAGATCCGCTCGATGAAGACGAAGCTGCGCAGCTTGCGGAACGAGTCGTGGAGAGCATGGAGGACCGAGAGGAAGAAGACGCTGGCCGAGGTGACCGAGGTGGAGACGTCGCAGAGGACGTAGATCTCCGGCCGCCGCGGCCGCTTCGGCCGGTAGCGCAGGCGCAGCGGCACGCCGCCGGTCTCCAGCGAGGCGCGCATCGTCCGCCGCACGTCGACGAACTGGCCCTTCTTGCGACCGCGCTGCTCGTGGCCGAGCGTCGCCAGCCGGCGCTTCATCTGCGAGACGGCGCGGTGGACGGCGGCGAGGTCCTGGGTCGGGCTGGTCGGCAGGGCGCGGTCGAGCTCGGCCAGCGGGCGCGAGGCAGGCAGCGTCTCGGTCCGCTCGATCAGGTCGCGTTCCAGTTCGCGCCGCAGGTGGCGCTCGAACCCGGTCAGCTGGTCGCGGTCGATCGGCGGCCGCTCGCTGCCGTCCTCGGCCGGCGGCTGCTGGCCGGCGGTGAGCCCGAGGGTGCGGCGGATCCGCTGCACGTCGACCCCGACCACGCCCGATCCCTCGGCGCGGCCGAAGGCGGCGATCGCCAGCCGCGCCAGGTCCCGCATCTGGTCCTCGTCGCCGGCCTGCATCGCCTCCCGGATCGCCTCGCTCAGCTCGCTCATGTCGAAGCGCTCGCCTTCGCCGGCCGGCGGCGCCCCCTCGCTGTGCTCGGTGACCCCGCGCTGCACCGCCTCGGCCTCGGCGGTGCGGAAGAAGTAGCGCTCGAACAGCAGCTCGAAGACGAGGCGGTCGTCCTGGGACTTGGCGATCGTCGCCGCCAGCGCCTCGCGGAAGTCCTCGCGCCGGGTCCAGTCGACCTCGCTCAGCGCCGCGAAGGCGTCGAGCATCTCCGAGGTGCCGACCGCGACCCCCTCGCCGCGAAGCTCCTCGCAGAAGCCGAGCAGCTTCGCCGCCAGCCCCGGCGGTCCGGCGTCAGCCTTCGGCCCGTAGGGGGTCGGCAAGTTTCACCCCGACCCGCTCGGCGACGAGGTCGATGTCGGTGCGGTGCTTGACGATGATCGACATCGACTGGGTGAAGGTCTCGCGGTCGATGTCGTCGGCGCCCATCAGCAGCAGCGTCCGCGCCCAGTCGATCGACTCGGCGATCGAGGGCGGCTTTTTCAGGTCGAGGTCGCGGACCATCCGGATCACCTCGACCAGGCGCCGCGCCAGCGTCTCCGGCAGCTCGGGCGCGTGCAGGCGGACGATCTCCATCTCCCGCTCGAGCTCGGGGTAGTCGAGCCAGAGGTAGAGGCAGCGCCGCTTCAGCGCCTCGGTCAGCTCGCGCGAGTCGTTCGAGGTGAGGACGACGATCGGCATCGTCGTCGCCTCGATCCGCCCCAGCTCGGGGATCGTGATCTGGAAGTCGGAGAGCAGCTCGAGCAGCATCGCCTCGAACTCCTGGTCGGTCTTGTCGATCTCGTCGATCAGCAGGACGACCGGCTCGGGGCTGGCGATCGCCTGCATCAGCGGTCGGGTCAGCAGGAACTCGGAGCTGAAGATGTCGTCCTGGACGTCGCCCCAGCCGGCCTCGCCGCCGGCCTGGATCCGCAGCAGCTGCTTGCGGTAGTTCCACTCGTACATCGCCTTCGCCTCGTCGAG
>JBQCHW010000290.1:0-7188 GCA_051954315.1 Solirubrobacterales bacterium | reverse complement strand
TCCCCGAAGTCCCGTTTACCTTCGCCGCGGCCAAGTTCCGCTTCGAAGGCCATTCGGAAATCACCTCGGTGCTGGAAAAGGTCTGCCGGGTCCGCTGAGCGCCGAGCGTCCGCCTCGGTCTGATTCACTGCCGCTCCAGGTAGTCAGCAACCACCCATCAGCAACGACCGGGGGCATCTCAAAATGACGAAGAAACTGCAGGCCATCGGCCCGATCCTGGCGGTAATCGCGATCGGCGCCGGCGGCATCGTCTGGTCCGGCTGCGGCAGCAGCAGCGACGAAAGCAACTCGATCCGCGAACAGGCGCAGGAACAGATCAACGAAGGCGCCAAGAAGGCCGAAGAAGCCGTCCAGGAAGGCACGAAGAAGGCCGAAAAGGGTCTGGAAGAAGCCCAGGAACAGGTCGAAAAGAACCTCAAGGGCAAGGCCAAGAAGAAGGTCCAGGAAGCCAGCAAGGAAGCCGAAAAGGGCATCGAAGAAGGCAAGGCGCAGGCCGAAAAGGGCGCCGACGAAATCCAGAAGCAGGCGGAAAAGTACCTCGAATAGGCGCCCGCTTCGACCGGCGCTAGCGGTGGAGGTCTCGGGTGACCTCGATGCTCTCGAAGAGGATCTCCACCGCGCGCTCCATCGTCTCCTCGGAGATCGTGAAGGGCGGCGAGAGGCAGATGATGTCGTCGAGAAGGCTGCGGGTGAGGAGGCCGCGCTCGCGCGCCTCGGCGGCAACCCGGCGACCGCGCATCGCCTCAGCCGGCCAGCGCTCCCGGGTCTCCCGGTCGGCGACCAGCTCAACCCCGGCCATCAAGCCGGCCTGTCGCACCTCCCCCACCTCCGGGTGATCGCGCAGCGGCGCCAGCAACCTCGCCAGCACCGCGCTCATCTCGCGGACCCGGGCCAATAGGTCATCGCGCTCGATCGCCGCGATGTTGGCCAGCCCGACCGCGCAGGCGACCGGATGGCCGGAGTGCGTGAAGCCATGCATCAGGACCCCGGGCTCCTCGCCGGGATCGCGTAGCTCGTCCCAGAGCTCGTCGTTGACGATCACGCCACCGAGCGGGACGTAGCCGCTGCTGACGCCCTTGGCGAAGGTGATCAGGTCCGGCACGACTCCCTCGTGCTCGGCGGCGAACCAGGTCCCGGTTCGCCCGAAGCCGGTAATCACCTCGTCCAGGATCAGCAGCAGCCGGTGGCGGTCGCAGATCTCGCGCAGGCGCCGCAGGTAGCCCGCCGGGGGCACGATCACGCCGCCGGCTCCGAAGACCGGCTCGACGATCACCGCGGCGATGCGCTCGGGCCCCAGCTCGGCGATCCGCTGCTCGAGGGCGGCGCCGGTGCAGACCGGGCAGGAGTCGGGATCGCAGGGGGTGCCAGCCGGGCAGCGGTAGAGGTAGGGCGTCGGAACCTCGTAGATGTCCGGCACCCCGGCGCCAAAGTCAGCGCGGTAGGGCCGCAGTCGGGTCGCCGTCGTGGTCACACCGGCGAGGCCGTGGTAGGCCCGTTCGTGGGCGAGCACGATCGACTTCTCCGGCTCACCGCCGCGAACCCAGTGGCGGCGCGCGAGCTTGATTGCCGTCTCGTTGGCCTCGCTGCCGCCGGAGGTGAAGAAGACGCCGTTCAACCCGGGCGGCGCGAGCTCGGCGATCTTCTCCGCCAGCTCGATCGCCGGTTGCGAGGAGGCGCCACCAAAGGTAGAGAGGTAAGGAAGCGAGCGCAGTTGCCTTACCGCAGCCTCGATCAGCTCCTGGCGGCCGTGGCCAAGATTGACCGTCCAGAGGCCCGCCATGCCGTCGATCAGGCGGCGGCCGTCCTCGGCGATCAGCTCGCAGCCTTCTCCCTGGGCGATTACGAGCGGACCCACCTGCGGCAGAACCGAGTGATCGGTCAGCGGGTGGATCAGGTGCTCGAGGTCACTCGCTACATGGTTTGATGCAGCCACTCCACTCAGACTACCGATAGTGGACAGGCTGTCTACACGTCAGCGGGTGACTTTCTCCCCAGCGGGCTGCGCGGCGCCTCCTCGGGCGGGACCGAGCAGAGCGAGTACCAGTGCAGCAGCGCCAGCTGATGGGCGACGCGGTTGATCTCGTCCTCGTCGGAGGAGACCGGGAAGTTGGCGAGGATCGCCTCGATCATCGCGTAGGTGGCGCGGACGCCGAACTCGAGGTCGATCCCGTCGCGGATCAGGCCGGCCGACTCATCGGCGGCGTGCACGGCCATGACCCAGCCGAGCATTGCGTCGTCAGCGGCCTTGTTCGCCTCCTCCCAGCCCGAGCCGCGCAGGTTGCGAGCGACGGCGACGATCGGGCGCAAGTCGGCGTTGGCCACCCTCCAGCTCAGCGCCTCCCGGACCATCTCTTCGACCAGCTCGAAAGACGTCTGGCCCGAACGCGCGTTTTCGCGCAGCCGCTGCGGGATCTGCGCGTATCCAACCATGTAGTCCTTGATGATCCCGGCGAGGATGTCCTGCTTGTCGTCGAAGTTGTTGTAGACGGTTGCCCTGGCGACCTGCGCCGCGCGAGCGATGTCGCCCATCGAGGTCTCCGAGAAACCCCGCCGAGCGAAGAGCTTGCGGCTCGCTTCGAGGATTTTCGTCCGTGCGCGCGGCTCCCCCCGCCGGGGCCGCGTCACGTTTGCCCCCTCTGAAGGCGATTGGTCAGAGACTTCACAGGGGCGAGACTATCCAACGCAACTGACATGACACACCTCACTGGACCTCTTCGGGAAGCTCGTACCAACGCTTGCGATCACCGATCCGCGCCCGCACCTTCCACCCGCGCGACTTCGGGGCCGCCTCCATCGCTTCGCGAAGTCGGCGCAGGCGTTCCGCCACCAGCTCCCCGGCGCCGAAACCGGGCAGCTCGAGCGCGAACTGTTCACTGCGCTCGCCAACCATCCCCAGCGTTCTCCACAAACCCCAGTCGGCAGCAGTGAGTTCGGCTATATAGGTGGAATTGATGCCGCTGTCGTCGGGGGTGACGTCGTGGTCGACAAAAAGCGCGCAGATGTCAAGGAAGTCCTTTTCGTTGGTCTCCACCACCTGCAGCTTCAGCACAGTCAGGTCGGCGAGCGAGAGGGTGAGCGGAACGACCTCGAGCCTGCGCTTCAGCTCGATCCGGTGACACAGGTTCGCCTCGTCGACGAAGACATCGATTTGACGCCGCGAACGCTCATCCCAGAAGTAGAGGCGCCGGTGACCGTGCAGCATGTTGAACTCCTTGTCACCCGCATAGCCCAAATCTTCGAGCACATTCACCACCTCATCCTTTGCGGAGTTGGCAGTGGCGAGGTCGATATCGGCGTACTCGCGGGCCAGCGGCGGTCGCTGTGCGCTGGGACACAACATCGCCACCGCGACGCCCCCGAGCGCCCGCAACGGCACCCCCTGCTGATCGGCAGCCTCGACGATCCGCCGCCCCTCGGCGACGGGATCCGCGACCGGTTGAACCCCTGCCCTGGTCACTACTCCGGCGGGATCTCCGCCGCGAGCTTGTCGACGTCGACTCCCTGCCGCAGACGGGCGGCGCGGGCAATGAAGAAGGTCAATAGCGCGGCCCCCAGGACGATCGCCGCGTCACGCAGGAAGTGACCCTTGTCGAGTCCGAGTTCGGTGTAGTGCATCCAGATGAAGAACAGGCCCGAGAGGATCGCCGCGGCCAGCGCACCGGCCCAGGCCACGACCGGGACGCCGAGCAGTCGCCGCGTGGTTGCCGAGGCTCGCCAGGCGTCCGGTCGGCGGTAGGGCAGAAGGACGGCCGAGATCCCGAGCAGGATCATCGTCACGAACTGCATCAGAACCGCCTCGATGAGGATTTCGTAGAAGGTTTCACCGTTCTTCACCGCCCAGCCGAGCACCGCGACGCTGAGGACGACGGTGAGGGCGATCGCGTAGTTGGGAGCGTGGGTGCGGGTCGAGACCTGGGCCAGGCGCGACGGCAGCAGCCCGTCGAGCGCCCAGGCGAAAAAGGTGCGGACGGCGATCGTGATGTTGGGGATCATCAGCAGCGGATAGGCAGCGGCAAGGGCGATGAACAGCCACCAGGTGAGCACCGTGCTGCCGCCCGCGACTGAGCCGAGGAACGTGTAATAGGGCGGCGCGGCGAAGGGATAGCTTTCGGATTCGGTGATGCTGAGCGCGTTGATCGCGACGAAGAAGTCGTGGCCGAAGCGGGCGAAGAAGAGGACCGAAAGCACTACCGCGATGCCGATGTGGAGGCTGCTGGCCGCGCCCATGACTTTCATCTGGGTGGTATCACGGGCGCGCCGCACCTCGCCGGAGATGTAGATCGAGAGCCAGGCGTAGAGGGAGAGGCTGCAGATCGCCGCCCAGACCGGCCAGGTGTTGTCCATGCTGAAGGGCGGGTTGAACGCCACCCCTTCTTTCTGCGCGTTGGCGACCACCGAGTGGTAGGTGTCGGGTTCGCCGGTGATCGAGCGGGCGAACTCGTTGAAGCTGTTGACGAAACCGCCCTGCGTCTTGAAGAGGAGGACGAAGAAGACGGTCCCGAGCCCCAGCATCATCAACACCCAGAGGCTGTTCATGATCCGCGTCGTCCAGCGCCAGCCTCCGGCGAGCAGGAAAGACGAGCCGATGATCATGGCGGCGCCGATCCCGAACTGCCACCCCTGGCTCGTCGCCAGGTCGTCGCCGGCGGTGACCAGGGTGTGATGACCGCTGACCAGCCCCACCGCGGTCAGCGAGGGGCCGAGGGCGACGGTGACGAAAGCGAGGGCGATGAAGGCGATCGAGAGGATCACCCCGGTCGCCCAGAAGAAGGACGAGATCAGGCCGATGATCGGGTGGGTGACGCGACCGACCAGGACGTAGTCACCGCCGCTGCGCGGGATCGCCGAGGTGAAAAGGCCGTAACAGATGGAGATCACGATCGCCGCGACCAGGGCCATCGCAAAACCCAGCCAGATCGACCCGCCGACGAACACCCCGAGGGTCCAGAAGACCGAGGTGGCAAGCAACACCGAGGTCGGCTGCCCGGCCATGTTGAAGACGAAGGCCGAGAACGGCGACACTTCCCGCACCAGCCCGGTCGCTTTGCGCGCGTAGACCCGGGAACCGCCTTGCGGTGCCGGCCTCTCCCCCAACTCCGTCATCCCTCTCCCCCTTTCACGCTAGCCAGAGACCAGGTACTGGCCGATTACACGTTCCGGTCCCAGGTGAACGAGGCAGCCGTCGAGGTGACCGCTGCCGTAGTCGGAGCCCGGGTTGATCGCCACCGTCCTGCCGATCCTGGTCACACCTTTGCTCTCGTGGATGTGACCGTGGAGGCTGAGGACCGGTTGCGTCTCTTCGATGATCTGCCGCACCGCGCGACTGCCGGTGGGAACCTCGTGCGGGCGCCCGCCCTTGGTCACGTAGGCAAGTTCCTCATCGACCTCGAAGGCGGTGTCGAGACTGCTCTCCCAGGGCGGGACGTGGATGTTGAAGATCGCCCGCTCCGGGTTCTCCAATTGCTCAGTCAGCCGCTTCAGGCGAGCGTAGATCTCCTCCTCGTCGAGCTCCCGCGGGGTCTTCCAAGGGGTCCGGTTCGAGTAGCCGAACGAGACCATCTCGTGGGGGCCGACCACCTCGATCCGCTCGTCGCAGGCGACCACGCTGGTGCCGCTGGCGAGGACTTCGTCGATCGACCAGGGATCGTCGTTGCCGGGGATCACATAGGCGCGCGCATCGGTCCCAGCCAGGCGTTCGTCGGCCAGCTCGACCCAGAGGCGCAGCTCATCCAGGAGCGCCCGCTCGAAGACCTCGTCGCGGCGGCGCTCGTCCTCCTCGAGCAGGCGCGCCTCATCGGCGTCGACGATCAGCGGATACATCCCGTTGGTCGAGATCGCCGCCTGCATCTGATCGAGCTCGGTCGCGGTCCGGGCTTCTCGCTCCTCCCCGATCACCCGCGCCCGATAGGTGCCGTCGTCGCCGCGGACGATTGGGACCAATGCCTTGCCGGTGAGGTCGCCGCCCATTACCAGCACGTCGGCGGGGTAATGCAGGGCGGCGTTGACGAACTTCTTCCAGCAGACGCGGGACCCGTGTACGTCCCCCGCGTAGAAGAGCCGGATGATGCTTTCTCTTTGCCGCCGCCTGAACATCGTTCCCCTTTCCCCTGACTAGATCATGCGCTATTTCGAGGTCGGAGACGGCGACGTACCCAGATCGGAGTTGGACACTCTGTCTAGGTCGTGACCAGGTCGAGCTCGCGCTGCAGCAACAGGGCAGCGGCATCGGGGTTGGCCGTGGATAACAGGCCCGCCGCGGCGAGTACGTAGTTCGCGTCAACCCGCAGGGCAGGGTCATGGGGCGAGAGGGAACGCGGTGCGCGGCGCTCGAGAGCGGCGGCAAGGATCTCGCGACCGTCCTCCCGATGGGCAAAAACCCCTCCGGTACCGAGAACCTGCTCCACCTCCCTTAGATCCGGCCCGTCGCGCACGAGCGTCGGCGGCCCGTTCTCCCCACGGGAGAGCAACATCGTTCCGCAGTGGCGCCGAAGCGCGTGGGTGACGCAGCCGACCGCGAGGAGATGGTCCAGGCGCGCCTCCTCTGGGCTCTCGGGAATCCACTTAGAATCCTCTGACCGTAAAGCGACAGCTTGTCCAAGTGCCTCTCTGTCGAAAGCCGCTTCGGCCTCGACCCAGCGGCCGTCGGCGGCGAGAACCCCCGCAGATCCGGAGCGGAGGCCGAGGTCGCCCTCGACGGTCCGCAGGGTCGGCGGCGGTGGCAGCAACGGGTCCTCGACGCCCGGCGTCGCCGCTTCGGCGAGGCGGCTCGAGTGGACGTCGGTGGTGGCGCCGCCTACATCGACGACAACCACGTCACCGACTCCCGGCACCTTGCCGGTGCCCTGCGAGAGCAAGCGCGTCGCCTCGAGAACCGCCTCGGGGGTCGGCATCCTCACCATCCGCTGGAACTCGGGATCCCGGCTAAGCCCCTTGCCGCCGATCACGTGGTCGAGAAAGGCGCGGAGGATCGCTTCGCGGGCCGATTCGACTTCGATCTCCCCCAGCCTCGGCATCACGTTCCCGGCCACCTCAGCTGGCGTTCCCGCTGCTTCCAGAATCTTCGTCACGTCCGGCGCGACCGCGGAGTTGCAGGCGACGACGAAGCGGGTGGGAAGTTCGGCCGCGGCGAGCCGGCGGGCGTTCTCGACAACGAGCTCCCCCTGGCCGCCGTCGGTGCCGCCGGCGAAG
>JBQCHW010000289.1:0-4578 GCA_051954315.1 Solirubrobacterales bacterium | reverse complement strand
GGACGGTCCTGCTGACGTTGGGGCTCTTTCCTACCGGGAGAGTCTAGGACTCGGAACTGCTGGCTATCGCACCTTGCAGGGCGAACGCAAAGCTCACAAGAGCGACCGCCGTCGAGATGACGCGGAAGGCAGGCTCAGGCGGATCAATGGCCCCTGCAGCTTCAAGCCAGTCAGCTGAATTGAGGAGTAGATCCAAGGCGGCCAGCACAAGCCCGACACGAACGCTCAACGGGAGGTGCAGGAACCAGCCTCCGACCAGGGCGCGTACGAAGGACGCCTCTGGGTCATCATCGAGTTCCGTCTGGAAGAAGTCCTCGAAAGCGTCTCGACTTCCCAGAGCGCCAACTCCAGCCACTCCGGCACCGAGCATTTCAGCGACAGACTTAGCTCGGCCCGGATTAAACGCCGTGCCAAACTGCATCGAAGCCACAGCGTCCTTCACAAGCCTCTGAGTGTCGAAGGCTTTAAGCGAGTCCGCGACTAGGTCGCTGCTTTCCAGGGCAGGGACGATGCCTCTGATCTCGACTGGGTCGAAGGTCTTGCCGATCTTCATCGAAGCCATGGAATCCCTCACCAAGCGGGTGGTGTCGAGGTTTCCAAGAATTTCGGAGACCGTCTTGCTGATACCCAGAGAAGACGCCATCCCTTTTGTGTCGGTGAGGCTGAAGGTGTGTCCAACCCGCATCGAAGCCACGGCATCTTTCGCCAAGTTTCGAGTGTCGAAGGCTTTGAGAGAGCCCGCAACTAGGTCGGCGCTCTTAAACGCGGGAGCGATCTCCCTAATCCCGACCGGCTCGATCATTTTCCCAATCTGCATCCCCGCCATGGACTCTCTGGCCAGTCGGGAGGCGTCGAGGGTCCGCAGGGTGCCCGAAATCGTTTTGCCGATGTTCAGCGCGGACGCCATGTCAGCACCGATATGGCCACCCATTCTTCGACCGCCGAACCCCGCCATGGACACAATTCTACTGAGGGGGTAAGACCCACTTTCCTCAACGAAACGTGTTTCGCCGGACCCAATCAGCTAGATCCTGGCGCGTAAATCGCAAAGTACGACCTACCCGCACGTGCGGCAGACGCCGAGAGCGGACCAGCTCGTAGAGGGTGCTGCGGGGAACGTGGAGAAGCCGAGCCGCTTCGTCAGCATTTAGCAACGGCTCGGTAAGCCAGCTCCCACTCGGTCGGTCTTCAGCCTGCTGCATCATCGCCCGATCCCGAGGCGCATCGAGCGCTCGGCCGCCCGTTGTTTCTTCAACCCAAGTTGGCGCTGCGTACGCTGCAGCCGCTCTCCTCACGGGCGAACTGCACCGCCGGGGTCGCGTAGATGAAGGTCTACCCCCTGGTGCGCGAGGTTGCGACGTAGAACTCCTCCCGCGTCATCGAGGGGTCGGCCATGACGAAGGCCGAATCGAGGGTCGCGCCCTGGGCCTGGTAGATCGTCGCGGCGTAGGCGTGTTCGATGGCGGGCGTTCCGTCCCTCGGGTTGACCCGGCCCAAGAAGACGGAATCGACACCCACCCGCCTAGCGGTTTTGATTCCGTCCAACACCAAACGCCGAGACCCTGCGTCCACCTCCGCTATCCGCCACCTCTCGCGGTTGAAAATGCCGGCCCGCTGATCGTTGATCCGGGTGATGACCTGATCGCCGACCGCGAAGCGGGCCCCGCCGACTTGCAGCTCCTGCGATCCGAGCTGACCCTCAGAGCGCATCCGCTCCCGCGCGAGAATGTTCAGCTCGCGAACCTCGGCGTTTCGCTTGGCGACCATCGCCCCCGCCGAACGGCGGGATCCTCTCGTGGAGTACCGCTACGGGGATTCGAACCCCGGTTTCCGGACTGAGAATCCGGCGTCCTAGTCCCCTAGACGATAGCGGCGAGGATGCGGGGCATTTTAGCGAGCCCGCGGCGGGTGGCGCGAGACGTCGATCACAGGAACGGTTTAAATTGCCTGCTCCGCGCGGCTGTGGCGGAACTGGTAGACGCGCACGGTTCAGGTCCGTGTGGGCGAGAGCCCGTGGAGGTTCGACTCCTCTCAGCCGCATTCGCAGCGAGTCTGTGATTGACCCCCTTAGGAGGGGTCTATGACGGACTCGCGGTTCAGGCCACCTGGGCGGCGGGCTTCTCTTGCGGCGCCCGGGCGGCGTTGCAGCTGATCTCCTCGACGAAAGTCGGCCAGAGGGCGCGGGGCATGTCGTGGCCCATGCCGTCGATCATCTTCAGGCGCGCATTGGGGATGGCGCGGGCGGTGGCGCGGCCGCCGGAGGGGTTGACGAGGACGTCGTTCTTGCCGTGGATGACCACGGTGGGGAGATCGAGCTTGCGCAGCTGGTGGGTGCGGTCGCCGGAGGCGGTGATCGCGTGCAGCTGGCGGGCGATCCCGGCCTGGCTGTGGCCGCGGTCGAAGGAGCGGCCGGCGATCTCGCGGATCCGCTCCTCCTCGAACGGGTAGCCAGGGGAGCCGATCGTCTTGAAGGTCTTGACCACGCGCTCGATCGCCGCCTCGCGCTCGCGCGGCGGTTTGCCGAGCAGGAGGCCGAAGGTCTTGTAGCTGGGGTGGCCGACGCGGCGGCTGCCGGTCGTCGACATGATCGAGCAGAGCGAGCGCACCCGCTCGGGATGGCCGATCGCCGTGCACTGGGCGATCATCCCGCCCATCGATGCACCGACCACATGGGCGGCGTCGATCCCGAGGTGGTCTATCAGCCCGACCGTGTCGGCGGCCATGTCGCGGAGGCGGTACTCGGGCTTGCCACGGCCGACCAGCAGGTCGAGGACGTTCGGGACGCCGGCGCTCTTGATCCGGCTCGAGCGGCCGATGTCGCGGTTGTCGAAGCGGACGACGCGGAAGCCGCGGTCGGCCAGCATCCCGCAGAAGTCCTCGTGCCAGGCGATCATCTGGGTCGCCAGCCCCATTATCAGGACCAGCGGCTCCCCGTCCGGGTCGCCCATCTCCTGGTAGCAGAGCTCGATGCCGTTAACGGGCGCCATCGTTTCCGCGGAAAACTTATGCATCCCGGCAGGTTACCCCGCCTGGCCAGACAGCCAAACCCGACGCGTCGCGGGCGTCCGGTAGAACGGGCGAGTGCGGACGGCGATCATCTCCGACCTCCACCTCGGCGTCGCCAGCGACGAGGACGTGCTGCGCGACGCCGAGATCCGCCGGGTGCTCTTCGAGGAGATCGCGGGAGCTGACCGCCTGGTCCTCCTCGGCGACGTGGTCGAGCTGCGGAACCTCCCGCTCGGCCCCTCGCTCGCCCGCAGCCGTCCCTTCTTCGAGGAGCTCGGGGAGGCGCTCGGCGACGTCGAGGTGACGCTGCTCCCCGGCAACCACGACGCTCGCCTCGCCGAGCCGCTGCTCGACGCGCTCTCGATCGAGGGGGATTCCGAACTCGGGCTCGAGCACCTCTACGCCCCCGGGTCCGGCCCCCTGGCGATGATCGACGAGTGGCTCGGGCCGGCGCGGCTGCAGCCCGCCTACCCCGGCGTTTGGCTTCGCGACGACGTCTACGCGACCCACGGCCACTACGTCGACCTCCACCTCTCGCTGCCGCGGGCCGAGTGCCTGGCGGCGGCGACGATGATGCGCTTCCTCAAGCCGCCCCCGCCGCAGGCGACCCCGGCCGACTACGAGCGGGTGCTGCGACCGCTCTACGGCTTCGCCTACGGGCTGGCCCAAGTGCTGCCGGTACGGCGGCGACGCAACGGTCCCGGCGAGCGAGCCTGGGAGATCCTCGCGGGCGAGAAAAACCAGCTGACGGTCCGCGACCGCGCCGCCCGCGCCGGCTTCCCCTGGGCGATCCGCGGCCTCAACTCGCTCCTCCACGCCGAGTTCGACCCCGACGTGACCCCGCCGGCGATCTTCCGCAGCGGCCTCGAGGCTGGCGTCGAGATGGCGATCCGCCTCGGCATCGATGACGTGCACGTGATCACCGGCCACACCCACCGCGGCGGCCCGCTCCCCGACGAACCCGAGTGGCCCCTCCCCCGCGGCGGCCGCCTCCACAACACCGGCAGCTGGGTCTTCGCCACCGCCTTCCACCACCCGGGACGCCCGCCGAGCCCTTATTGGCCTGGAACCGTCACTTGGCTTGAGGACGATTCTCCACCCAGAAGGGTGCAGCTACTTCTAGACCGCCCTCACAAGGAGATGCTGGAACTAGTAGAGCGGCCCAGCTAGGCCGGGGTGGGGCACCCTCGGGCTGGCGGATACTCAAAGTCACAGCGCTAATTAGCGCTGTGACTTGTCAGAACGAGGGTGCCCCACCCCGGCCCTAAGCGGAAAGCCACTCGGCGATCGTTGCGCCGATCTCCGGGCCCGCGTCCTCTTGGAGGAAGTGGCTCGCGTTGGCGATCGGGCGCGGCGGCGGGAAGTTGAGCTCGCTCGAGACCCGCTCGCCGACCGAGAGCGGCAGGATCGGGTCGGAGTCGGCCCAGAGGATCAGCGCCGGCCGCTCGTCCTCGCGCAGTGAGTCGGCCACCTGTTTGCCCTCGGCGGCGCCGACCGCGTCGGGCGTGGTCGGCAGGATCAGCGGGAAGGCGCGGACGCCGGCCTTCGAGGGGCCGTCTATATAAGGAGCGT
>JBQCHW010000288.1:0-3215 GCA_051954315.1 Solirubrobacterales bacterium | reverse complement strand
GCCTTGCCGGCGATCCCCTTCAGCTCCCGCTTCACCTGATGCATCGGCTTATGGCCCTTGCGGATCGCTTCGAAGTCGAGGTCGTGCAGGGCGACGCCCCACTCGAACAGCGCCATCAGCAGGACGTTGTAGAAGGGCTGCAGCAGGTAGACCGGGTGCCAGCGCTGCTGCGGGTCGATCCGCATGATCTCGTAGCCGAGGTCCTTGTCCTTGCCGCGGATGTTCGTGTAGGTGTGGTGGATGTAGTTGTGGGAGTGCTTCCACGCCTCCGAGGTCGACGCGGTGTCCCAGTCCCACGCGGACGAGTTGATCACCGGGTCGTTCATCCAGTCCCACTGTCCGTGCAGGACGTTGTGGCCGATCTCCATGTTCTCGAGGATCTTCGCCGCCGAGAGGGCGGCGGTCCCGGCGACCCAGGCGGGGCGGTTGCGGGAGGCGACCAGCAGGGCGCGGCCGAGCACGGCAAGGCGCCGCTGCATCTCGATCATGCTCTCGATGTAGCGACGATCGCGTTCGCCGAGCTCGCCCATCACCCGGTCGCGGATCGCGTCGAACTCCTGGGCGAGCTGGTCGAGCTGCTCCTCGGAGAGATGCGCGAGCGGGCTCTCTTCGTGGGTGTCGACAGGTGCGGTGGTGGGTGGAACGGTGGTCGTCATCTCAGGTCTAGTCCCCTCTTTCTCATCGGGCAATCTCTCACAGGGCAATCGCAACGTCGCCTTCGGGCGCGTTGACGCAGGTTCGAACCATCTCTCCCTCTTGCCCGTAGACCTCCCCGGTCCGCAGGTCTCTCACTTCGCCGGAGCAGAGCCGGCCGATGCAGGTGTGGCAGATCCCCATCCGGCAGCCGTAGGGCAGCTCGGCCCCGGCGTCCTCGCCGGCGACGAGGATCGGCGTGCCGCCGTCGCACTCGGCCTCGACGCCGCTGGAGAGGAAGCGGACCTTGCCGCCCTCGCCGGCCACCGCGTCGCCGCCGATCACCGGCTGGAAGCGCTCCATCTCCAGCATCTCCGGGTCCCCGTCGGTGCGCCAGTGCTGGACCAGCGCGTCGAGCATCTCTCCCGGGCCGGAGACGAAGGCGCGGCGCTCGCGCCAGTCCGGGCAGAGCGCGTCGAGCTCGTGCGGCCCGAAGCGGCCGGCTTCGCCGGTGATCCGCAGGTGCGGCTTGTAGCCGGGGCGGCGGGCGTCGAGCTCGCGCAGCTGCTCGCCGAAGATCACCCGGTCGGGAGTGCGCGAGGAGTGGATGTGGACGACGTCCTCGAGGGCGCCGTCGCGGTCGAGGCTGCGCAGCATGCTCATGATCGGGGTGATGCCGCTGCCGGCGCTGATGAAGAGGATCTTCTCCGGCGGGGGGTCGGGAAGGACGAAGGTGCCTTCGACGCCACCCAGGCGGACGATGTCCCCGGGCCGCGCCTGGTGGACCAGGTACGGGGTGACCTTGCCGGCCTCGACCAGCTTCGGCGTGATCCCGATCAGCCCCTCGGGGTGGCCGGGGTCGGTGGTCAGCGAGTAGGCGCGCCAGTGGTGGACGCCGTCGACGATGACGCCGATCCGCAGGTACTGGCCGGCCTGGTGGCCGGGCCACTCGTAGCCGGGCCGGATCAGGATCGTCGCGGCGTCAGGGGTCTCGCGGACGATCCGCTCGATCCGCCCCCGCAGCTCCTGGGTCGACCACAGCGGGTTGATCAGTTCGAGGTAGTCGTCGGGGAGCAGCGGCGTGAAGAGCGAGCGGACCGCGTCGAGGGCGCGGCGGCGAGCTTTCGAGACGTTGGGCTTTGCTCCTTGCTCTGCCATTGCGAGATGTTACACCGATCGATGTAATGGTTACGAAAAAGTTCTGGCGCTCCTCGCCGCCCGCTCCTATACCCGCAGCTTCCCGTCTCAGTCGATCAGCTTTACGTCGCTGATCTCGACTTGGTAGCGGCCCTCCTGGTCGCGTGCCGGCGCCGCCTTGTTGAACCAGATCAGGAAGTACTTGGCGGGGGAGCCGAGGTGGAGGTCGACTTCCTCGAGCTCCTTGGCGTCGGTGACGTCGCCGACCGGTTCGCCCCATTCGCTCACTTCCTCCGGCGGGCCGGAGGAAGAGGCGAAGATCTCGGCGTCCCAGCCGGGGGTGGGGGTGCGGATGATCATCTCCGAGGGCGTGGTGGTCGCCTTCGCGGTCACGTAGAGGCCGACCCCCGGGTCGCTGCCTTCCTTGGTCCCGGCGAAGGTGTCGGTGTCGTAGTGCTCGCTGCTCCAGGCGGTCCCGGTGGGGTTACCGTCGATCGCCAGGTTGACCGTCGCGGGATCCTCTTCGCCATCGCCCTGCGGGTCGTAGTCGGAGACGCCGGAGAGCCCGACCGCCTTGCCCTTGTCCTTCAGCGCCCCGCCGCCACCGCCCGGGCCGTTGCCGCTGCTGATCAGCAGCACCGCGGCCAGCACACCCGCGGCGACCAGGAGGAGCGCGAGGACGGCAACCCGGGACCAGCGCCCGCCGCCGGCCAGCTTGCGTTCGGCCGGAGGGACCGCCTCCAGGACACTCGTCGCCTCGCCGGTGGTCGAGCCCGCCCGCGCCGCCTCGACCTCGAGCGCGGTCGAGAGGTCGTCGATCAGCTCGCCGACCGACTGGTAGCGGTCGCCCGGGTCCTTCGCGGTCGCCCGCTCGACCGTCATCGCCGCCGCGGCGGAGAGTTCCGGCCGCCGCTGCTGGACGTCGGGCAGTTCCTCGTTGACGTGTTTCATCGCCACCCCGACCTGGCTGTCGGCGGTGAACGGCACCTGCCCGGTCAGCATCTCGTAGAGGACGACGCCGAGCGAGTAGATGTCGGAGCGCTGGTCGACCGGGTGGCCCATCGCCTGCTCGGGGGCGACGTAGTCGGTGGTGCCGAGGACGCGGCCGGTCGCGGTCATCCCGTCCTGCTCGAGCTGGCGGGAGATCCCGAAATCGGTCAGCTTCGCCCGGCCCTCGGAGTCGATGAGGACGTTCTGCGGCTTGATGTCGCGGTGGACCATGTTGCGGGCGTGGGCGACGGTGAGCCCGCGGGCGATCTCGATCGCGTAGGCGAGCGCCTCCTGCGCGTCCAGCGCCCCGACCCGGTTGATCCGCTGCTTCAGCGTCTCGCCCTCGACGTACTCGAAGACGATGTAGGGGTGGCCGCCGTCCTCGCCGGCGTCGATCACGGCGACGACGTTGGGGTGGGAGAGCTTCGCCACCGCCCGCGCCTCCTGGCGGAAGC
>JBQCHW010000287.1:0-2634 GCA_051954315.1 Solirubrobacterales bacterium | reverse complement strand
GAACGCGCCGGCCTGCGCCCCTACGTGGTCGGCGGCCGCGGCTACTGGTCCCAGCAGCAGGTCGCCGACGTCTGCGCCCTGCTGGCGGTGATCGCCAACCCGCTCGACGACCACGCCCTCTTCGGCGCACTCGCCTCCCCCGCCTGCGCCGTCGCCCCCGACACCCTCTGGCTCTTGCGGGCCGCGGCCGGCAAGCGCCGCCACGTCTGGCCCGCGGTCGAGGCTGCAGCCGACGCCGATCGCGCGGTTCCTTTGTCGGGGGATACACGACAAAGGAACCACGACTTGGGGCTGGCGGAGCCCGGGAGGCTGGAGGACATTCCCGCGGCCGAGCGGGAGCTGCTGGTGACGTTCGTGGCGCGGATCGCTGCGCTGCGTGAGCGCGGTGCGCGGCTCTCGCTACCGGAACTGATCGAGGCGGCGGTGACGGAGACCGGGTACGACCTCGCCGTCCTCAGCCGGCCGGCGGGCGAGGCGCGCTTTGCCAACGTCCGCAAGATGGCGCGGCTGGCGGCCGAGTTCGAGGCCCGCGAGGGGCGGGATCTGCGCGGCTTCCTCGACTTCCTCGCCGCCCGGGCCGAAAGTGACACCGAGGCGCAGGCGGCAACCGCCGCCGAGGGCCATGACGGCGTCCGGATCATGACCGTCCACAACGCCAAGGGGCTCGAGTTCGGCGTCGTCGCCGTGCCGGACCTCTCGCGCCGGCTGCTGAACGGGGCGCGCTCGCCACTGCTGGTGCTCGGCCGCGAGGAGCAGCCGCGGGTCGGCCTCCGCCTCGTTCGCCTCGGCAGTCCGAAGATCGACCTCTTCGAGTACGGCTCCCTCTGCGAAGAGGCAGCCGACCGCGAAGCCGAAGAGGAGCTGCGGCTCTTCCACGTCGCCGCCACCCGCGCCCGCGAGCGCCTGATCGTCAGCGGCGTCGTCAATCCCAAAGAGGGCAAGGAGAGCCAGGGCAAGCCGGTAATCGAGCGCCTGGTCGAGACACTCGGGGTGCCGCGGGAGGAGGACTCGACCGTGCCGGTCGCAGCGCCCGCCCCGCGGCCCGGCCTGGAGACGGAGCTGGCGCCGTCCGAGATCGCGGTGCGGGTCAACCTGCCTTCGCCCGAGCGCGCCGCCGAGCTGCGGACCCTGCGCCGCGCGGGCGCCGCCGCCCGCGAGCTAGGCGAAAGCCCGCCGCCCCTGGTCGAACGCAGGCCGCCAACCGTCCCCAGCCGCCCCTTGAGCTACACCGCGATCAGCGCCTACGAGGAATGCGCGTACCGCTTCTACATGGAGCGCGTTCTCGGGATGGCTCGGATAGACGAGGTGGCCCCAAGCGACGAACTCGCCCTCAGCGACCCCGAAGAACGAACCGCCCGCGGCGCCGCGGTTCACGCCTTGCTCGAGTGGAGTCAGGCGAACGAGTGGGCAGAGCCTTCGGCGGAGCTGGCGGAGCGGCACGCGATCGCCAACGGCCTGCGCGACGCGACGAGTCCGTCAAAAGGCTCCGATTCGGGACACTCAGACCGACTCGCGGAGGAGCTGCTGGAGCCCGTTCGTCAGTGGCTCGCCTCGCCGCTGCGGGAGCAGATCGGCGCCGAAGCGACGCGCGTCCGGGCTGAGGTGCCGCTGCTCCTCGGCATCGGCGAGACGGTCCTGCGCGGCTCGATCGACCTCTTGGTCGAGCGGGAGGGGGCGCCGCCGCTGGTCCTCGATTACAAGACCGACCGCCTGAACGGCGCCGACCCGGCCGAGCGTGCAGCCCACTACGGGGTCCAGCGCTCGATCTACGCGCTCGCCGTCGCCGAGGCGCTCGGTGTCGAGGAGGTCGAGGTCGCCTACGTCTTCCTCGAGCGACCAGCCGAGCCTGCCATCTCCCTCCTCGACCCGACCAAGATGACCGCCGCCCGCAGCTCCCTTGAGCAGACCAACACCCAGAACGAGAGCGGCGACTTCCCGGTCGCAGCACCCGAGGAGCGCGACTGGCCCCTCTGCCGCGGCTGCCCCGCACTCCGCGGCCTCTGTTCAGGACCCCGCGAGGATTAGCTGGGCTCGGAGCCGACCTCGAGCTTCGAAGCCAGATCGTCCAGGCGTAGCTCTTTGAGCCCCTCGCCCACCTCATCAAGCTCGGCGGCGCAGTATTTGACCAGCTCGCGGCCCTCTTTGCAGAGATCGAGGGTCTCGCGCAGGCCCGCCTGGCCGGAATCCAGCCGGTCGATGATCTCCTCCAGCCGCTCGACCGCGGCCTCGTAGCTCTCGGGGCTATCGCTCACGGTCGCCGTCTCCGTCGCCGGCTGTATTGATGACTGCTCCAACGCGTCCATCCGCAAACCGCAGTTTGACCTCCCCGGCGGCGGTCGCGGCGGCGGCGCTCGTCAGCGGCTCCTCGTCCTCCCCCTCGACCAGGGCGTAGCCGCGCTCGAGCGTGCGCTCCGGTTCGTGCGCCCGCAGGGTCACCAGCGCCCGCTGCAGCGCCGCTTGCCGTTTCTCCATGTCGGCGCCGGCCGCCCGGTTTCGCGCCCGCTCCAGGACCACGGTCCCGATCCGCTTCTGCGACGCGGCCCGTTCGGCCAGGCCGCGTTCGGAGGCGGCGCGGATCTCGCGGATCTTCTGGTTCAGCTTGCCGCGCTCGCGCTGCAGCGCCCGCGCCGGCCC
>JBQCHW010000286.1:0-10952 GCA_051954315.1 Solirubrobacterales bacterium | reverse complement strand
CACCAGGACGTGCTCGACTTCGGTCGTCTCGCCGAGCTGCTCGGCTACGACCGCAAGGTCAACACCCTGGACTTCGCGGTCGGCCCGCGCGGTTACCGCGTGCTGGGCCGGGTCCCGCGCATCCCCAAGCTTGTCGTCCAGAAGATCACCCACGAGCTGGGCGGGCTGGAGGAGGTCCTGGCGGCCTCCGACGAAGAGCTCGCCGCCGTCGACGGAGTCGGAGCCCAGCGCTCCAAGGACATCCGCGAGGGCCTGCGGCGGCTCCAGGAGGTCGATCTGGTCGACCGGTACTTGCAGAGCTGACGGCACTGGGCCGTCGAAAACGAAAGGAGTCACCCCATTTCCGAGCTAGACGAGGCCACCGTGGAGGCAGTCTTCGAGGAGGACGTGGAGTACGTCTGCGACTTCGAGATTGGCGACAAGGTCGTATATCCGCATCACGGCGCGGGCCTGGTGATGACCAAAGAGACCCGCGAGCTGATGGGTGAGGAGCGCGAATACCTCACGATCAAGATCCTCCACAACGAGCTCACCGTGATGGTGCCCTGCGAAAACGCCGGCAAAGCTGGGCTGCGACGCATCATCGACGAGGAGGAAATCAAGAAGGTCACAGGAGTCCTCACCGACGACGTGTCGGAGATGCCGAAGAACTGGAACCGGCGTTTCAAGTACAACCGCGAGAAGATCAAGACCGGCGACGTCTTCGAGCTGGCCGAGGTCGTCCGCAACCTCGCCATCCGCGAGATGGAAAAGGGCCTGTCCACGGGCGAGAAGCAGATGTACACCCGGGCGAAGAAGATCCTCGCCTCGGAGTTCATGTACGCGCTCGACAAAGACGAGGACGGCGCCGAGGAATACCTCGACAGCCTCCTCGAGGAGCGGTTCGCCGCCACTGCGACCGCCTAGCAGTCCCGCAGTAACTGCCGTCATCGCGGCCGCCGGCTCCGGGGAGCGTCTCGGAGCCGGCGGCCCGAAGGCGTTCGTCCCGGTCGCCGGGCGGCCGATGATCGAGTGGTCGATCGCGGCCTTCCGCGGCTGCGTGAGCGTGCACTCGATCGTCGTCGCGGCGCCGCCGGGCCACATCGGCGAGCTCGCCGGCCACGACCTCGGCGTCGTCGCCGGCGGGGAGACCCGGGCGCAGTCGGTGTCGAACGCCCTCGAGGCGGTCGGCACCGCTTACGTCGCCATCCACGACGCCGCAAGGCCGCTGCTGACGCCGGAGCTGGTCGAAGCGCTTGTCGCCGACCTCGACGCGAACGAGAGCGCCGCGGGCGTGATCGCCGCCGCCCCCGTCAACGACACGATCAAGCGGGCGGTCGAGAATGTCAGTGCGGAGTTGAGCACCTCAGAGGTGTCGAATTCCGCACTGAGGATCCTGACCACGGAGGACCGCACCAGGCTCTGGCGGGCGCAGACGCCGCAGGTGTTCCGGACGCAGGCGCTGCGGGAGGCTCTCGCTGTTGCCGAGAAGCCGGAGGAGGCTACGGACGAGTCGATGCTTGTCGAGGCGGCGGGCGGGACCGTCCTCATCCATCCCGTCGCCGAGCAGAACCTCAAGGTGACGACGCCGCTCGACCTCCGCGTCGCCGAGCTGCTGCTCGCCGAACGCGCCTAGTCCCGCATCAACACGTAGACCAGCAGCGCCGCGAAGCAGACCTGCGCCACCCCGAACGCGGTGCCGAGGTTTTTCGCCCCGAGCAGCAGGGCGATGACGGTGGCGGCCGCGAAGCCGAGCAGGAGGAGCGCGAGCTGACGGCTCATTCGGCGCGAAGTCTATGCTCGGCCCATGCTCACCGACTACCACCTGCACCTGCGCCCCGACGAGGCGGGGACGACATTCGAGCGCTACTTCACGGCCGAGAACGTCGAGCGCTACCTTGACGCCGCCGCGGCGGCCGGGATCGAGGAGCTCGGGGTCTCCGAGCACGTCTACCGCTTCCGCCAGGCGCTCGACCTCTGGCAGCATCCGCTCTGGGTCGAGAACGCCGTCGACGACGTCGACGCCTACTGCGAGTTCGTCCGCGGCACGCCGCTGCGGCTGGGCATCGAGTGCGACTACATCCCCGGCGCCGAGGAGCGGACCGAGGCGCTGCTGGGCGCCCGCGACTTCGACTACGTAGTCGGCTCGGTCCACTTCATCGGCGAGGGCGACGCGGCGATCGACCACAAAGGCTTCGACGTCTGGGAAGGCGACGGCGACCCCGACGAGATCTGGCGCCGCTACTTCGCGATGCTCGCCGACGCCGCCCGCTCCGGTCTCTTCGACATCCTCGCCCACCCCGACCTGGTCAAGGTCTGGGGCCGGGCGACGCCGCTGCCCGACCGCGACCCGCGCGCCTTCTACGAGCCCGCGGTGGAAGCGATCGCTGAGAGCGGGATCGCGGTCGAGATCTCGACCGCCGGGATCCGCAAGCCGGTCGGCGAGCTCTACCCCTCGCGCCAGTTCGCCGAGATGTGCGTAGAGGCCGGCGCCCCCTTCGCCCTCTCCTCCGACGCCCACCTGCCCGAGCAGATCGGCTTCGAATACGAGCGCGCGGTGCAGTTCATGGACGAGCTGGGAATAGGAGAGCTGTGCGTCTTCGAGCAGCGCCAACGGAGCCTCGCTCCCCTGGGCAGCCGGGTCCGCTGACCGTGGTCGGCCTCGGCTACGACAGCCACCGCTTCGCCGCCGGGCGGCCGCTGATCCTCGGCGGCGTGCGGATCGAGCACGACAAGGGGCTCGAAGGCCACTCCGACGCCGACGTCCTCACCCACGCGGTGATCGACGCCCTGCTCGGCGCCAACGGCGGCGGCGACATCGGCGAGATGTTCCCCGACGACGATCCCGCCTACAAGGACGCCGACTCGATCGATCTTCTGCGCACCGTCGTCGGCACGATCGCCGGCCCGATCGTCAACATCGACGCCACCCTGATCTGCGAGCAGCCCCGCCTCGGCCCCTACAAGGCGGAGATGGAGAGGACGCTGGCCGACGCCACCTCGGCCCGGGTCAGCGTCAAGGCGACCAGCAACGAGGGCATGGGGTTCGTCGGCCGCGGCGAGGGGATCGCCTGCATCGCGGTGGCAAGCGTCGAATCCGAATAGTCTTCCCGCTGGGTATGGCGAACTCGCGTCTCAGTGCGGCGGCCGTCCGCGGCTCGATCTCCGACTTGGCCTTCCAGGGGAAGGTCCTGCACGAAGCCGGCATCGTCGAGCCGATGCGCCCCGACAAGGCGCTGAAGATCGGCAGCACCTTCCTGCGCTGGGGGGCTTCGCCGGCGACCGGCGTCACCACCGCGGCGATCCACCACCCGCACGAGCTGGCGATCGTCGACGAACGTGGCTCGCTCAGCTGGCAGCGGCTGCACCTGCGCTCCAACGCGCTCGCCCACTCGCTGGCGCAGATGGGGATCGGCCCCGGCGACGGCATCGGGGTGATGTGCCGCAACCACCGCGGCTTCATCGAGACCACCCTCGCCGCCGCCAAGCTCGGCGCCAGCGCGCTCTACCTCAACACGATGTTCGCCGGCCCGCAGCTGGTCGAGGTGATGAAGCGCGAGGGCCCGAAGGCGCTCGTCTACGACGAGGAGTTCGGGAACCTCCTGGCCGACGTCGATCCCTCGGTGCAGCGGATCGTCGCTTGGTGCGACGGCGAGGTCTCCGAGCCGACCCTCGAGAGCCTGATCGAGGCGGGCGACGAGGCGGACCACAAGCCGCCGCCGGAGAAGCCGAAATTCGTCATCCTCACCTCCGGCACCACCGGCACCCCGAAGGGCGCCCAGCGCTCCAGCCCCGAAGGCCTGATGCCGATCGCCGCGCTGATCGACAAGATCCCGTTCCGGGCGCGGATGACGATGATGATCGCGGCGCCGCTCTTCCACTCCTGGGGCTTCTTCCACTTCGTGATGAGCCTGCCGACCGCCTCGACGATGGTCCTGCGGCGCAAGTTCGACCCCGAGGAGACGCTGAAGGCGATCGAGCAGAGCCGCGCCGACGTGCTGGCGGCGGTGCCGGTGATGATCCAGCGGATCCTCACCCTGCCGGAGGAGACGCTGCAGCGCTACAGCCTGCCGAGCCTGAAGATCACCTCGCTCTCGGGGTCGGCTCTGCCCGGCGAGCTGGCGATCGCCTGGATGGACCACTTCGGCGACAACGTCTACAACCTCTACGGCTCGACCGAGGTCGCCTACGCGACCGTCGCCACGCCGGAGGACCTGCGCGCCGCCCCCGGCACCGCCGGCAAGCCGCCGCGCGGGACCAAGATCTGCCTCTACGACGAGAACGGGGCGGAGGTGCCGCAGGGCGAGGTCGGCCGCATCTTCGTCGGCAACGAGATGGCCTTCGAGGGCTACACCGGCGGCGGCGGCAAGGAGGTGATCGACGGCCTCTACTCGAGCGGCGACGTCGGCCACATCGACGAGAACGGGCGCCTCTTCATCGACGGCCGTGACGACGAGATGATCGTCTCCGGCGGCGAGAACGTCTTCCCCCGCGAGGTCGAGGACCTGCTCGCCGACCACGACGCGGTCGAGGAGGTGGCGGTGATCGGGGTCGAGGACGACGAGTTCGGCCAGCGGCTGAAGGCCTTCGTCGTCGTCCGCAGCGGGATGGAGGTCTCCCAGGGCGACCTCACCGCCCACGTGAAGGCCAACCTCGCCGGCTACAAGACCCCGCGCGAGGTCGAGTTCCTCGACGAGCTGCCGCGCAACGCGACCGGCAAGGTCCTGAAGCGGGATCTGCACGCTCGCGAGGGTCAAAAGTCCGCCTAAGCGGAATTTGCGGCCTTCGCGTCGCGGTCACTTCCGAGCTCGCTAGTAGGTTGCCGGTGGATGAGCGAGCCGGTTAGGCAGCTGCAGCAGGTCGGCGAGGCGACGCGCGCGGTACGCGGCGTTGCCGACCAGGCGCTCGAGTGGGTGCGGGTCAGCGAGGAGCGCGTCGTCGCCGCCGAGAAACGGGCCGACGAGGTCAAGGACCAGGTGAAGGAGCGGGCGATGCTGACGCTCCGCAAGGTCACCGCCGAGGCCCGCGAGAAGATCGCCGCCGAGCGCAAGGCGCGGACCGAGGCCGAGTCGCGGATCGCCGCCGCCGAGGCGGCGCGGGACCGGGCCGAGCACGGCTTCGAGGAGCTGCAGCAGCGCTCGCAGAAGGAGCGCGAAGAGATCGTCGCCAAAGCGAACCGGCTGCGGGGCGAAGCCGAGGAGGACGCCGCCCGCGCGAAGGCGAAGGCCGAGAGCGCGACTGCCGAGGCGCGGCAGGAGGCCGAGAGCGCGATCGCCGCGGCGCAGAAGGCGGCCGAGGAGGACTTCAAGGTCAAGGTCGAGGAGGCGCGGCAGCAGATCCAGGCTGAGGCCGACAAACGGATCGCCGCCGCCGAGCAACGCGCCGCCGACGCCGAGCGCGAGGCCGAGCAGTCCCACGAGGCGGCGGTGAGGTTGGAGACCGAGATCGAGCGCCGGGTGATGGAGGGGACCGAGGACGTGCGCCGCGAAGCCGAGGAAAGCGTCAAGCGCCTGCTGGAGAAAGTCGAGCGGGAGGCCGAGGACGCCGCCCGCAAACGGGCCGAGGACCAGCTGCGGATGGAGTCCGACCGGATCCGCGTTCAGGCGCAGAAGCGCGAGGAGCGGGTGCGGGAAGCGACCGAGGACGAGATCAAGGCCAGCGTCAGCAAAGCGCGGCGCGAGGCCGAAGCGGCCGCCGAGGAGACCGCGCCCACCTGGCTGCGCGGCGAGTCCAAAGCATCAACCGCCGGCTACCGGACTTTTTGATCTAACCTCGCCTGCGCAATGCGCGAGGTGAGGATCAGGGACACGCTGACGGGCGAGCTGCGCCCGCTGGACACCGACGGGGAGATCGGCATCTACGCCTGCGGCCCGACCGTCTACAGCCGCATCCACATCGGCAACGCCCGCCCCTTCGTCGTCTTCTCGCTCTTCGCCCGTTTCCTGCGCAGCGAGGGCTACCGGCCGAAGCTGGTCGTCAACGTCACCGACATCAACGACAAGATCTACGTCGCCGCACGGGCGGCGGGCAAGGGCTCGGCCGAGTTCGCGGAGGAGATGAAGAACGCCTACTTCGAGGACACCGACCGGCTCGGGCTCGGCCGCCCCGACGCCGAGCCGCTGGCGACCGAGACCGTGGAGGGGATCGTCTCCCTGATCGCCGAGCTGGTCGAGTCCGGCCACGCCTACGAGTCCGGCGGCGACGTCTACTTCCGCGTCCGCAGCTTCGGCCCCTACGGCAAGCTCTCCAACCGCCGGCCCGAGGACATGGACCAGGGCGAGGACGCCGGCAGCGCCTCGTTGAAGGAGGAGCGCCTCGACTTCGCCCTCTGGAAGGCCCACAAGACCGACGAGGACACCAGCTGGGACTCCCCCTGGGGCCCCGGCCGCCCCGCCTGGCACATCGAGTGCTCGGTGATGGCCGAGCAGGAGCTGGGCGCCACCTTCGCGATCCACGGCGGCGGCTCCGACCTCGTCTTCCCCCACCACGAGAACGAGATCGCCCAGTCCGAGTCCGCCGGCCGCCCCTTCGCCAAGGTCTGGATGCACAACGGGATGATCGAGACCAGCGACGCCAAGATGTCCAAATCCGAGGGCAACATCTTCCAGCTCTCAGAGGCGCTCGATCGTTATGGGCGCGAGGCAGTCGTGGCGTACCTGATCTCGGGGCATTACCGGCAGCCGCTGGCGTTTGGTGAGGAGCAGATGGAGGAAGCGGTTGCCAGAGTCGAGCGGCTCAGGAACTTCTTCAGGGACAAGGCGCTGGGGACCCCGGTGGAGTCTCCCCGCCTCGAGGCGTTCAAGGATGCGCTTGCTGATGACTTCAACACGCCGCGGGCGCTCGCTGAGGTGTTCGAGCTGGTGGGGGAAGCTAATCGCGGCGAGGTTGATGGGGGGGAGGCAGCTGCAGCGGTGGCGGAGATGCTGGAGCTGGTCGGCCTCGGCACCCTTACTCAGCCAGATGAGGGTGTCGAGGCCGACCACGAGGCTCGGCAGCTGATGGAGGAACGCGAGCAGGCGCGGGCGGCCCAGGACTTCGCGAAGGCGGACGAGCTGCGGGATCGACTCGCTGAGCTGGGCTGGGAAGTCAGAGACTCCGCTGACGGTCCGCAGCTGGTCCCGAAAGCCTGATGGCGAACCAGTTCATCTACGGACGCCGCCCGGTTGCCGAGGCGGAGCGGGGGAGAAGGCGGGTTCATCGGGTGTGGAAAGCGCCTGATGCCTCGGCTGAGGAGTTGGAGCGGCTTTGCGGGTCGCCCGACCATCAGGGGGTTGTGGCCGAGGTCGATTCCTATCCCTATGGGGATGCGCGCGGAATTCTCCGTGAGGGGGCGCTGCTCATTGCCTTGGACCAGGTCCAGGACCCCCGCAACCTCGGCGCCGTCTGCCGCTCGGCCGAGTTCGCGGGGGCTGCGGGCGTGGTGATCCCCGAGCGGCGGGCGGCAGCGATCACTCCGGCCACCTGCAAGGCCTCCGCGGGCGCCGTCGAGCACATCGAAGTCGCGCACGTTCGCAATCTCTCCGACTGGCTCGCCGAAGCGAAGGAGGCGGGCTTTTGGATCTGGGGTGCCGACGCCGAGGCTGAGCAGAGCCCATGGGCCACCGATCTGACTGGGTCGACCGTGATCGTTCTCGGCGGGGAGGGGAAAGGCTTGCGTCCCCGGGTCGCCGACAGCTGCGACGGGCTCGTCGCCCTGCCGCAGCTCGGCAAAGTCGATTCCCTCAACGTCTCAGCCGCGGCGACCGCGCTGCTGTTCGAGGCGCTACGGCAGCGCTCGGGCTGAGACCTTCTTCATCCTCTTTCTGCAACCCGATTTGCAAATTCGCAAATTGGGGGTTGACAGAACACCGTAAACCGGTAAGAGTGCGCCTTGCAAATAAGGGTGAACCTCAACTTGAGGCTCACTTTGTAGAGGCGCCTGCCAGGGGAGGTAAGCGGCGCCACGACCCTTCAACAAGGAGAAGGATCTGTGGCTCTATCTACGCCCACGCAGGAATCGCCTTTGCCGGTTGCGCAGGGCACCGCGCGTGTCCCAGTCTCTAACCCTCAAGCTGAGCTTGATGATCACTACCTAGTCGCCCTGGCCAAGGACGGCCGGACCGACGCCTACGACATGATCGTCAAGCGGTACCGCGGTTTCGTCCGCCTCAAGGCTTCGTCCTACTTCCTCCTCGGAGGAGAGTCCGACGACCTGATCCAGGAGGGCCTGCTTGGCCTCTACAAGGCGATCCGCGATTACCGGACCGATCGCGAGTCGAGCTTCCGCAACTTCGCCGAGCTCTGCATCACCCGCCAGATCATCACCGCGGTCAAGACCGCGACCCGCAACAAGCACACGCCGCTGAACCAGTACGTCTCCTTCAGCCAGACCCCGGCCGCCGCCGGCGACTCGGAAACGACGCTGGACGAGATCCTGCCCGGGCCGAGCGTCCACGACCCGGTCAACCAGGTGATCGCCTCCGAAGAGCTGGAGAGCCTCGTCTCCTGCCTCTCGGGCGTCTCCGGCGTGCTCTCCGACCTCGAGAGCCGGGTCCTCTCGCTCTACCTCGACGGTTACTCCTACGAGGTGATCGCCGAGCGCCTCGAGTGCGACACCAAGACGGTTGACAACGCCCTGCAGCGGGTGAAGCGCAAGGTCGGCGCCCACCTGGCGAGCCGCGAGGTTCCGCTCTAGGGCTGACGCGCCTGCGGTAGATCGGCGATCACGTACTGCAGCAGCTCCTGCCCGTGTTCCGAGGCGACGGAGACATCGTCGGCCTTGACTCGGACCCGGTGCAGGGACTGCATCCGCAGGACGTCGCCGTCGCAGTGGTGGTTGGGGAAGATCCCCGAGTAGGAGACGCCTAGGCGCTCCAGGTGGTCGGCGACCAGTGCCGTCGCCGGTCGCTCCAGTGGCAAGTCGATGTAGATCGCGTCGAGGTTGGCGTGGTGGAAGAGGTGGTGGCGCTCGGCGCCGATCGCCTCCTCCAGGTCGGCGCCCGGGGTGTGGACGGTGATTCGCGCCAGGTTGTGGTCGGCATCGATCTCGACATGCAGCTCCGAGCGCTCCTCCAGCTCGCACTCAGGCGGCGGCTCGGCCAGCTCTCCGCGCAGCTGGCAGAGCTCAAGCGTCTGGGCGACGATCTCCCGGTGCCGCTCCGGCGCGTAGACCGGGCGCTCGTGGCCGTCGTTCAGCTTCGTGTAGAAGAGCGCCGCCGACTGGCGCCCGCGCCGGCCCTCGGCGGCGTCGTTGCTGACGGTCGCCGGGATCCAGCCGAGCAGAAACCCGGTCTCGTGGGCACCGAGATCGATGTTCGCTTTCTGGCTGTAGGGGTGGGCCGCGGTCGCCTCGCTGTACATCCCGGCCAGTCCGCGCTCGCGTGCCCAGTCCATCAACCACTTCTTCGTCCGGGTGAAGAGGTGCTGGCCGCGAGCTGCAGGAAGCGTCACCGCCTGGCCCGAATGGGCGACCGCATCGCCGGCTGCCGCTAAGCTCATCCCCATGTGGCAGAGCAGCTCACCTGCAGCGCTTTCGGCGATGCAGGAGACATAGGTTCCGCCAGCGATACGGCGTCCAACCTCCTCGGGGTCGTACACCCACCGCACGTCATAACTTTGACCATAAGCGGCCTCGATCGCCCCGGTCAGCACGGTACCCTCGTCCGACCCCAAGAACCTGAACGTCACGTCCATTACGGACATCATCGCCACCACGCCCGCCTAGCTCAACCTGGGAGAGCACCTCATTTGTAATGAGGAGGTTGCCGGTTCGATTCCGGCGGCGGGCTTCTTCTTCATCGCGACCGCAACTTTGCCTTTAGTGAACGTTTAGCCAGCCAAAAGCAGCAACCGCTGCAGGCAGGGCAAACGAACTAGGAGGCAAGGACAATGCGGCATCAGGGGGATGGAACTTCACAACGGAGGCCGGCACGCCGGCTGACGATGGTGATCGCGGCTGTCGCCGCCATCTGCATGGCGTTCGCCGGCAGTGCGCAGGCAGCCATCATCAGCATCGGCAGCGTGCTGCCGGAAAAATTCGAATCGGTTGAATTCGGTCGTCCGCAGACCTTCTTCAACACGGCTCTGCCGGAGCCCGGCGCCACCCTGACTTCGCCCGTCAACGGTGCGATCGTCGAATGGCGCGTCCAGGGTGCGGTTGGTGGCCCCTTCTACCTGCGGGTCCTCCACCCCAACGGCAAAGGTGCCTACGAAGCGGCCGGCACCAGCTCGGGCGTGACCCCTGGCGGACCTGGTCTCGAGTCCTTCTCGACCAACCTGAGGATCAAGGCCGGCGACTCGATCGGCATCGACCCGACCAACGGGACCGACAAAATCGGTGTGACCGAGGTCTCCGGCGCGAGCTACCAGACGATCTTCCCGCGCCCGCTCGAAGGGTCGGTCGTCCCGCCCGCCGAGACGGTCAGCGGCAAAGAGATCGAGCTCAGCGCGCTGATTCAGCCGGAGCCGGAAGTCACTCTGGTCTCGCCGCCCTTCGGGTCCGTGACCGGCGGCACCGTCGTGACCATCACCGGCAAGAACTTCAGCAAAACCAGTGAAGTGAAATTCGGCAGCACCCCGGCGGCGGCGTTCACCGTCGACTCCGACACCGAAATCACCGCGACCACGCCGAAAATGCTGCGCCCCGGCAAGGTCGACGTGGCGGTGTCCACCTTCGCCGGCACCAACCCGAACACGCAGTACGACGACTTCGTCTACACCGCGTGCGTGGTGCCGAAAGTCAAGAACCACACTCTGAAGGTGGCGAAATCGATGCTGCGGCGCGCAGGCTGCAAGCTGGGCCACGTGAAGAAAATCGTCGCAGCGAAGCCGAAAGAACTCGGCAAGGTGCTGAAGCAGGCCCCGAACCCGGGCAAAGTTCTCGCTCCGGGCTCGCGCGTCCGCATCCAGCTCGGCGTCGAGCCGAAAGCCGGCAAGTAGTTCCAGCCGCTGACTAGGAGTTCGAACCGCCGCCGAGGAGCTTGGCCTTCTCGGCG
>JBQCHW010000285.1:0-9375 GCA_051954315.1 Solirubrobacterales bacterium | reverse complement strand
CCCGGGGGTGGGGCAGGAGGCTGAGCGTTCTCCGGCTGGGGCGGATACCCCAGAATGAACTCGCCCGCTGGCACCATCTCCTGCCCTGGCTTTGGCTCTTCCGTGAGACCGATTACACCAGGTTGAGATATCCCGTCTCTGAAGCCGAAGTGCTCATGGCTGTGGTTAGGGCTCGGCCTGGCATGACCATCGAAGAAGCCGACCTCTTCGGCTTTCGCAGCATGGGTGTGGTGGCTCAGCTGTTTCTGTAGTCGATCGATGTCCTCAGGTAGATCGGCAGCCAAGATCACCAGCGCATGTGCATCTTGATCGAAGGGAGAGATCCATCTCTCGGGGGCGCTTTCATCCACATCCCCCAAGTGAGTAGCCCTCGATTTCATACCGTCTCTGAAGGCAGCCTCGAAGAGATCGACTTCAGGAGCTTCCAGCAGTGCCAAGCCGGCCATCGACAGCAAAAGGTTGAACCACCTTTTTGGCTCAGGATCACGACCCCGCTCGCGGCGCCACTTGAAGCTACGATTCGCCTCAGCGACTTTCGCAGCAGTGTCGACCTCGCGGTGGGTTGCACGAAGGAGGTGCTGTCCCGCAGCTTTGTCTGGAAAACGTAGAAAGACGAAGCGCTGATTGGGTTTGTTGAACCCCGCGATATTTCCCTGTATCTGGTCTAGCTGCAGGGCCTGACCTTCGACGCTCGCCTCCATGGCGTCCCCCGTTTCGGTGTTTCTTCAATATCTGCCACGGTACGGAACCGTATCTTCAAACCCGGACGGGTAGCTACACAAGGGCACACACCCGTGCCGTCGAATCAGTCGCGGTGGAGCGGAATGCCTCTCTAGCCCAGGCCGAAAATGGCGGCACGATGGATGCGCGGGCGCTGAAGTGGCGGGAACGGCTGAACACGCCGATGCTGATCGCGGCGGCGCTGACGCTGCCGACGGTGGCGATCTACGAGTCGAAACCGGGCGGCACGCTGGAGACGGTGGCGGTGGTGTTGAACTGGACGACCTGGATCGCCTTCCTGGTCGAGCTGGTGATCATGCTCTGGGTGGTGCCGAACCGCTGGGCCTGGGTGAAGCGGCACCCGCTCGACGTGATCATCGTCGTGGTGACGCCACCGGTGCTGCCAGCGGGGCTGCAGAGCCTGCGGGTCCTGCGGTTGCTGCGCCTGCTGCGGCTGCTGCGCCTGGCCCAGCTCTCACGCGAGGTCTTCTCGCTCGAGGGGCTGCGCTACGCGCTGCTGCTGACCCTGCTGACGGTCGTCGGCGGCGGCAGCCTCTTCGTCGCCTTTGAGCACCAGCAGCACCTCGACACCTGGGACGGGATCTACTGGGCGGCGACGACGATGACCACCCTCGGCTCCAACATCTACCCCGAAACGACCGGCGGCGAGGTCGTCACCGTCTTCGTCCTGATCATCGGGATCGGCTTCGTCGCCCTCCTCACCGGCGCCTTCGCCCAGCGCTTCCTCGCCCCCGAAATCGCCGAGATCGAGGAGGAGCTGGAAGAAGAGAAACTCAGCGCCGAGGCGCTGGCGCTGCGCGAACTCCACAGCGTCCAGGAGCAGCTGCAGGCGCTCTCGGTCGCGATCGAGCGGATCGCGACGCGGCAGCGCTAGGCCTCCTTCGCCTGCTCCTCGGCGATCTTGCCCTCTAGTTCCTTCATCACGTCCGGATCTTTCAGGGTGGTGACGTCACCGAGGGCGCGGCCCTCGGCGATGTCGCGGAGGAGGCGGCGCATGATCTTGCCGGAGCGGGTCTTGGGCAGGTCCTCGGCCCAGACGATCCGCTTCGGGCGGGCGAATTTGCCGATCCGCTCGGCTACCTCGTCACGGATCCCGGCGACGAGCTCGTCGTCTTCGCCGACGCCGCCGCGGACGGTGACGAAGGCGCAGATCGCCTGACCGGTGTCCTCGTCGGTTTCGCCGATCACCGCCGCCTCGGCGACGTCGGGGTGGGCGACGATCGCCGACTCGACCTCGGCGGTCGAGAGCCGGTGGCCGGAGACGTTGACGACGTCGTCGATCCGGCCAATCACCCAGAAGTAGCCGTCCTTGTCGCGGCGGGCGGCGTCGCCGACCAGGTAGCGCTCCTTGCCGAAGCGCGAGAAGTAGGTCTCGACGAAGCGGTCGTCCTCTTTATAGAGCCCGCGCAGCATCGAGGGCCAGGGGCGCTCGAGCACCAGCAGGCCCTGGCCTTCGGAGACCGGCTTGCCCTCGGACTCGTCGACCACCTGCGCCTCGACCCCCGGGAACGGCGTCGTCGCCGAGCCCGGCTTGGTCGCGGTGATCCCCGGCAGCGGGCTGATCATGATCGCGCCGGTCTCCGTCTGCCACCAGGTATCGACGATCGGGCAGCGGCCGCCGCCGATCACCTGCCGGTACCAGAGCCAGGCCTTCGGGTTGATCGGCTCGCCGACCGAGCCGAGCAGGCGCAGCGAGGAGAGGTCGTGTTCGGCCGGGATCTCGGCGCCCCATTTGATGAAGGTGCGGATCGCCGTCGGCGCCGCGTAGAGGATCGTCGCCTTGTAGCGCTCGACCAGCTCCCACCAGATCCCCTTGTGCGGGTAGTCGGGCGCTCCCTCCCACCTCACGCTGGTGGCGCCGTTGGAGAGCGGGCCGTAGACGATGTAGGAGTGGCCGGTGACCCAGCCGACGTCGGTCGCGCACCAGTAGACGTCCTCCTCGGGCTTCAAGTCGAAGACGTAGCGGTGGGTGGCGGTTACGCCGGTCATGTAGCCGCCGGTGGTGTGGAGGATCCCCTTCGGCTTCGCGGTCGAGCCGGAGGTGTAGAGGATGTAGAGCGGGTGCTCGGCCTCCATCGGCTCAGCCGGGCACTCGGGGTCGGCGGCGTCCATCACCTCGTCGTAGAAGACGTCGCGCCCGTACGTCATCGGCACGTCGATCCCGGTGTGGCGGACGACGACGATCTTCTTCAGGGCGTGGTGGTTCGCCATGTGCTCGTCGACCTGCGGCTTGATCGGGGCGGTCTTGCCCTTGCGGCGGGCGCCGTCGACGGTGACCAGCGCCTTCGCTTCGGAGAAGTCCATCCGCTCGGCGACCGACTCGGCACTGAAGCCGCCGAAGACGACGTTGTGCGGGGCGCCGATCCGGGCGCAGGCGAGCATCGCGACGACGACCTCGGGGATCATCGGCAGGTAGATCCCGACCACGTCGCCCTTTTCGACCCCGAGGTCCTTGAGCGCGTTGGCGAAGCGCTGGACGTCGCGGTGGAGGTCGGCGTAGGTGACCTCGCGCTCCTCCCCCTCCTCCCCGCGCCAGTGGTAGGCGACGCGGTCGCCGTTACCGGCCTCGACGTGGCGGTCGAGGCACTGCGCCGAGGCGTTGAGCTTGCCGTCGGCGAACCACTTGTAGAAGGGCGGGTTGGAGTCGTCGAGGCCCTGGGTCGGCTCGACGTCCCAGTCGAGCAGCTCCTTCGCCTGCCGCGTCCACCAGGCGACCGGGTCGGCGGCCGCCTCCTCGTAGATCTTCGGATCGCTCCAGCGTGCCGCCGCCCGGAACTCCTCCGGCGGCTCGAACTTCTCGATCTCCAGCATCGCGTCGAGTTCCTGCTCGAGCGGCGTCTCTCCTTGCTCGACTGCCATCCGACTGCTCCTCCCGTTTGCCCTTAGTCCCGTGCCGGCTCCGTCGCCCTCGGCTCGTTCAGCGGCTTGACCGGCATCACCGTGCGCCCGAAGGTCGAGTTCACGACCGCTGCAAAGGATGCATACCAAGCAGCCGCGGCCGTGGCAATGCCGAAGAAGCCGCCGACTTCGATCAGGCCTTCGCTTTCGTTGGCGTTGCCGATCCCGAGCAGGAAGAAGGTCGCCGCCAGGAGCAGGAACACCAGCGCGATCGCCGCCGTCGTCCGCAGCGAGGCGACGAACATGTAGGTGGTGAAGATCCCCCAGGCGATCAGGTAGAGACCGAGCGAGGAACCGAGATGTTCGGCCGGGATTTTGTCGGCGAAGAACGTCACCAGCACCCAGAACGAGATCCAGAAGGCCCCAAACGAGCTGAAGGCGACGGCGCCGAAGGTATTGCCGGTGCGGAACTCCCACATCCCGGCAAGCAGCTGGGCGATCCCGCCATAGGCGAGGGCCAGCCCCAGCACCACCGGCTCGCCGGCGTGGCTGACCAGGTTGGCGTTGAACATGCTGAGGACGAAGGTGGTGAGGGCAAACGCCGCCAGCCCGAGCGGGCCGGGATCGGCCGGTTTCCACCCGACCGGGCCTTCAGACGCGGGTTCGCGCCGCGGCGAGCGGTTAGGTAGATCCCGGGGCGGAACCTCGTGCCGGGGGACAGATGCAGACTCCATGACGACTCCTTCCCTAGGAACCTTGGGCCATCTCTCCCCAGACGCCCTCCAGTTACCCGGGTAAGGCTTGTAGCAATCGTCTCTAAGTTGTCAGAGCGCTGACTCCAGCGCGCCCGCGCGACGGATCAGTAGCCGGCTGGGTGTCTTGCGACGAAGCCTTCGGGGCTGTCGACCCAGGGGTTGTGCCAGCGCGGGCCGGGGCCGCCGACCGTGTCGAAGGCGATGCCGGCGACGACCATCCAGGCGTGGCCGGAGTTGGCGTAGACGGTGATCCACTGGCCCGGGCCGGGTTCGCCCCAGGTCTCGAGGCCGGTCGAGTCGAGCGGGCTTTCGAGGAAGCCGCCGCCGTGCAGGGCGTAGGAGACCGCGCCGGAGCAGTCGTAGCCGGAGGATTCGAAGGAGCCGTGGCCGCCGCCCCAGATGTAGGGGGTGGTGGCGATCGCGTTGCCGGCGGCGATCACTTCCTGGACCGCCTGCGGCGCCGAGGCCGGGGCACTCGCTTCGCTTTCGCTCAAGACCTGGGCTTCCTGGCCGGGGTTGAGCGGGGCCGGCATCAGGCCGGTAGTCGCGTCGCCGCCTTCGGCCGCGACCTGTTCGGAGATCGAGGCGAGGTTGCTCGAGAGCGCGCCTTCGCGCGATTCGAGCTCTTCGAGGTCTTCCTGGCGGCTCGCCTGGGCGGCCTTCAGTTCGAGCCAGCCGGCCTTCGCTTCCTTGCGGGCGGCGCTGACCGCCTGCTCCTTGGCGGCGATCGCGTCGCGCACTTCTTCGATTTCCGCCCGCTGCTCGTCGAGCTTTTCGACTGCGCCGCGGACTTCGTTGCGGAGCGTCTTCACCCGGTCGACGACGGCGTCGTCGTAGTCCTGGATCTGGCGCACGTATTCGGTCTGCGCCGCCATCTCCGACCAGTCTTCGGATTCGAGGATCGCGTTCAGCAGGTCGGGAGAGCCGGCCTCGTAGATCGCGACGACCCGACCACTGAGCACGCCGAGCGCCTGCTTCAGCTTCACCCGCACCCGGTCGAGGTGCTCTTCTTCGGCTTCCAGGGCCGCGGTCGCGCGGTCGAGCTGGGCCTGCTTTTCGGCCAGTTCGGCCTCGATCGCTTCCTGTTCCTGGCGCAGCCGCGAGACTTCGCCGAGCTTGGCGTCGATCGCCTGGTTCTGTTCGGCGATCGTTTCCGCCAGCGAGCTCGACTGTTCCCGCACCCCCTCGAGCTTGTCCCGCGTCGCTTCCAGCTTTTCCTGCGGCGTCTTCGCCGGCGCACTTGCCTCCCATGAGCCCGCCAGCAGGCAGAGCCCTGCCAGAAGCAGCGCGGCGAATATCAGGGCACGGCGCCTAACCGTGCTCGTGGAGGCACTAAACAGCACGGCGGCGCAGGCTAGCGAAGCGCCTGCGCCGCCTTACAGGTGGTCGATAATCCGCAAGTTTCCTTGCACTTGCAGGACTTTTCAGGCGTGCGTCAAGCGAGCAGCTTCTGCTTTGCCTGGTCGAACTCCGCCTGAGACAGATCGCCTTTGGCTTTCAGCTCGGAAAGCTTGTGCAGTTCGTCGGCGGGCGAGGCGGAGCCGGCCTGCTCGCGGACGTATTCGTCGAAATGCTTTTTCGCGTCGGCCTGGGCTTTGATCGTGCGGTCGCGCATCCCCTCTCCGCGGGCGATCAGGTAGATCAGCGCGGTCAGGAAGGGGATGAAGACGAGGAAGAGCACCCATGCCGCCTTTGCCCATCCCGAGATTTCGTGGTCGCGGAACAGGTCACTGAGGATCGTGATCAGGATCCAGATCCAGACCACGAAGAAGAAGATCTCCAGCGCTACGAGGAGGATTTCCCCGAAGCTGATATCGGCGAGCGGCATTGCGCTCCTTTCGGTTGATGACTGGGGTACGCGGGAATTCGCGGTTAAGGGACCCTATGTAATTCCGGAACCTAAGCGCTACTCCTGCCGGCGGCATCCGTAGTCAACCTCATGAAGAAGAGGACGATCGCGACCGAGGTGGCGAGGTTGAGGCTGGAGACGCCCTCGCGCATCGGGATCGCCACCCGCGCCTCCGCCCGCTCGAAGACTTCGCTGCTGAGCCCGTGGCGCTCGGTGCCGAAGGCGAGGATCGCCCGCGGCGGCACCAGGCCCGGCGCCAGCTCCTCCCCCTCGGGGTCGATCGCCAGCAGCGGCCGCTCGCTCGGCGGCAGCGAATCGACCCGGGCGACCGGGAGCGCGAACTGCAGCCCGGCGGCGCCGCGGACGGCGTCGGGATGCCAAGGGTCGTTCTCGCCGCGGGCGATCACCGCCGCGGCGCCGGCGCCCGCGGAGACGCGGATGCAGGCGCCGATGTTGCCCATGTTGCGGGGGTCCTCCAGCAGGACGACCGGGGCCGGGAGGGGGTCGGCGAGGGCGGCAGCGACATCGACCTCGGGGCGGCGGGCGATCGCGGCGACGCCGGTGTGCGGGACCAGCGGCACCAGGTCGGCCAGCGTCTCCTTGTCGACCCGCTCGACCCGGCCGGCGAGCTGACCCGCCAGGTCCGGCGCCAGTTCGGCCGCCATCGCGTCGAGTGAGGCCGGGTCGACCGCCACCGCCTCGACCAGCTCGGCGCCGAAGCGCAGCGCGTGCTTGAGCGCGTGGAAGCCCTCGACGACGGTCAGCGCCGGGTCGCGGCGGGCGGTGCGAAAGCGAACGGCGCGCTCGTGCTCTTCCCGGCCCATCGCCGCATCATTACCGGCCGCAGCCGATCGGGGTCCCGTCGCCCGCTAGGCGGGCACGCCGGCCATCGCCAGCTGATCCCGCCCCCCGGCCTTCGCCAGGTAGAGGGCCGCGTCGGCGCGGCCGAGCAGGTCGTCGGCACTCTCGACGGTGTCCCAGCAGGCGAGGCCGGCCGAGCAGGTCTGCTCCATCGGCGTCCGCTCGCGCAGCCGCTCGACCACCTCCGCCGCCTCCTCGGGCTCGGTGCCTGGCAGCAGGACCAGGAACTCCTCGCCGCCGAAGCGGACGATCGTGTCTTCGCCGCGCAGCGCTCCGTCCCAGGCGCGGGCGCACTCGCGCAGGACCTCGTCGCCGGCGAGGTGGCCGTGGGTGTCGTTGTAGGACTTGAAGTGGTCGATGTCGATGATCGCGACGCAGAGCGGTTCCCGCGAGCGGCGGGCGCGGGCCAGTTCGCGCGGCAGTTGCTCCTCGAGGGCGCGCCGGTTCGGGAGCCCGGTCAGCGAGTCGTGGATCGCCATCTCCTGGACCTTGCCGAGCAGCTCCTCGCGTTCGGCCTCGACCCGCTTCAGCTCGGTGACGTCGGTCGAGCGGGCGTAGACCAGGCACTCGTCCCGGGCCAAGGTTGAGCTCGTCCGCAGCCAGTGCCAGCTGCCGTCTTTCGCCCGCACTCGCGTCTCCAGGCTGGCCGAGGCGCCGCTCTCGAATAGGCCTGCCGCCTCGGCCATCGCCCGCTCGTGGTCATCGGGATGGGTGAGGTCGAGCAGGCGGACGCCGCGCAGCTCCTCTGGCCTGTAGCCGAGGTGGCGGGTCCAGGCGCTGTTGGCCTCGCGGCAGCGCCCCTCCTCGTCCATCGTGCAGAGCATGTCCTGGCTGAGTTCGAAGAAGCGGTTGGCGCGCTGGTCGGCGCGGGCGCGCCGGGCGACGATCTCGGTGGTCAGCATCATCACCACGCCGAGCGAGACGAGGGTGAAGATCCAGCGGGTGAGCGGCGAGTAGCCGACGGTGCTGGGAATGAAGAGGAGGACGACGCCGTAGACGAGGAGGAGCCAGGCGAAGTGGGCGGCGGCGAGCCGGCGGGGGAAGAAGTAGGAGGCGATCAGGGTCGACCAGACGAAGATCGTCCCGTACTGGCCCGCGGCGACCCCGGACTCGTAGATGAGGACGCCGGTGAGGGCGACGGCGACCGCGAGGACCGCGTGAATCGCCCCCTTGGGGATGCGGGCGACGAAGACTGAGCAGAGCAGGCCGGCGAAGGCCATCCCGGCGGCAATTGTGGTCAGCGCGGCTTCGTTGCCGCCGCTCGGGTGGGGAAGGACCAGCGAGAGGGCGACGAGACCGGCGCCGGCGATCAGCAGCGCGGCGCCCGCGCGGACCTCGGAGTTCCCGCGTTCGGAGCGGTCTACCCGATTTTGCGTAGCCTCCATGCCTGGGGCATCGGCAAACGCATGTGTTTCCTTAACCGTGCTGCGAAATTTGTCAGTCGCGGACGACCTGGAACTGGCTCATTAGCCCGTGGTCCTCGTGGTCGAGCATGTGGCAGTGGACGACGAATTTGCCGGTGTAGTCGGTGAAACGTCCAGTGACGAGGATCTTTTCGCCGGGAAAGAGGAAGAAGGTCTCCTTGAGGCAGTCTTCCCAGGGCGGCGGCGCGTGGCCGTTGCGCTCGAGCAGGTACCAGTCGGTGTGGTGCAGGTGCATGACGTGGGCGACGTTGGTCTTGTTGACGAACTCCCAGGTCTGGACGCTGCCGAGGCGCGGCTTCGCCTCGACGTAGGCGGGGTTGAAGGTGCGGCCGTTGATCCGCCAAGTGGTTTTGAAGAAGCCGCCGATCGTGATCGCCCAGCGATGGTCGGGGGTGCGCCTGGCCTTGCGGGTCCAGTCGGGGAGCGGGCGCAGGTGACGGGGGACGCGGGTGCGGTCGGGAAGGCGCTCGCCACCGACCCGGAACTGCATCAGGGCGCCGCCGTAGGTGCGGGCGCCGGCGGGGTTGCGGCCGGAGTGGCGCGCCGTGCTGCGCAGCTCGACCGTCTCCCCCGCGTGGCCGGCGAAGTCGACGATCACCTCGACCCGTTCGGCCGGGCCGAGGAGGATTTCGCGGCGGCGGATCGGCTTCGGCATCAGCCCGCTCTCGGTCGCGATCTGGACCATCGGGGCGCCGTTGGAGAGGTGCAGGTTGTAGCTGCGGAAGGCGGAGATGTTGAGGATCCGCAGCCGGTAGCGCTGCGGGGTGACGCGGTGGTGCGGCATGTAGGCGCCGTTGACGAGGACGCTCTGGCCGAGGATGCCGTCGGCCGGAGGGCGCTTGCCGGTGAAGGGGTCGATCAGCTGGTTGTGGCGGTCGAAGGTGCGGTCGGCGATCATCAGCGGCAG
>JBQCHW010000284.1:0-4447 GCA_051954315.1 Solirubrobacterales bacterium | reverse complement strand
CTGTGGAATGAGGACCCTCGACCCGTCGTTTTCAAGGGACATGAACACACTGGAACAGATCAAGGCCGAGATCGAGCGCGCGACCGAGCGCCGCGCCGAGCTCTGGCACGTGCTTTCTCAAGGCCACGATTCCGACGCCGCCACTGAGGTCAGGGAGCTAGAGCAGAGGCTCCAGCGCCTCTGGGACGAGGAGCGGATGCTCCGGGCCCACCTCCGCTTCGGCGACCGGGACGAAATCATCAAGCGGGCGCGCCACGAAGAGCGCCTCGCCCGCGCTGCGTAAAGCTCTCCTCTCTCCTCCTTCTGCACAGGACCGGCGGCCACGAGCCGCCGGTTTCCTTTCCACGGGGGAAACCCGGTTTCCCCCGTGAGCCCCCTCGTCTTGTTCACGCGCTTCGCGCGATCACGGAGGGCGGGCTCCGGCACGCTCTACACTGAGAAAGCCTCGGGGCGTTAGCTCAGCTGGGAGAGCGCCGGCTTTGCAAGCCGGAGGTCACCGGTTCGATCCCGGTACGCTCCATCCTCATTTGCAGGGCCTTCTTCGGAAGGCTCATCGCCGGACCCACCTTCGCCCCACGCCTGCCCCACGCCGACGGCCTGCAAATACAGGTCGAGGTCAACCGCCGCCTGCCGCGAGGCACCTGGATACAGGTGTCCGTAGCGCTGAAGTACGAGCCTCGCGTCACGATGACCGAGTTGCTCGGAGATCACATGCCTTCAGCTTCGAAAACTCCGACTACCTGCTCGAGGCGCGCTGGCAACTCGACCCGTCGAACCAGCCGCCTTGCGTGACTTCGACGGCAAGATCCGCAGCAAGCCCAAGACCACACTCGGTCTGTTCGCGGCGATCAACGGCTTCACAGATGCGGCGGTGACAACGCACTCGAGAGTCGGCGCCAGCATGGTGTTGATGGACGGCGAAGAGCTCTATGCCGTCCTGGAGGAAAGGATCGGCCTCCCGGATGTCTTACATCGGAAGCGTCGGCACGCTGCGCGTACCGAGCGACATCTACATCCGAGTCCGCGACTTCTAGGACAAGCTTCAAGCTGGCGGGAGGTCATGCGGTTCGGCATGCCCCTTTGAGTCTTCCTTGGGAGGCGGGGCGAGTCGCCCAGGCCGCATCAGCAGAAGAAAAGCCGGCGCGCGAGTGGCGGCCGAAGACATAAAACGACAACCGCGTCGACCCACGTAGACCCCGCGCCGACGGCGCCGACAGCCTCAGAAGCGGCGGAGCAGCTTCGCGGTCGGCTCGAAGACGACGTGCCCTTTCATCGCCCCTTTGGAGGTGTTGTACGCGTAGAAAAGTCCGGCCTCGGTCAGCGTCGCGCCGATCACGCCGTGCAGCGGAAGCGAGACGAGCTTGCCGTCGCTCAGGCGAACGAGGACAAGCCGGTGCCGTCCCTTCAGTAGTGCGAGCTTCTTGCCTAGACCCACTAGCTCGAGGCCCGCGGCAGGGCCGAGCGGCAGGGACTTAAGCTTCCTGCCGCTCGCGGCGGCGTAGAGGTCGAGGGCGAACGTCCGCTGGACCGCGAGCCGTGTCTTCGAGAGCGCGACGGCGCGCGTGGCCTGCCCCCCGAGGGCGGCGACCCTGGCGACGCGGGAGCCGTGGGCGGCGAGTACCGCGACCGCGCCGTCGGACACGACTGCCATCCGACCGCCGCCGACGGCTCTAAGCGGGTATGCGTCGTTGCCTCGTCTCACGACCACGGGCCGGCCTTCGACGATGCGCACGAGCCGCTGCTTGCTGGCCTGCTCGCACTCGCCGGTGGCGGGATCCGTCTTGCCGCAGAACCACCGGTTGTACGCAAGCAGGGACCCGCCGCCGTGGAGGTTCCCGAGATAGCTGCCGGCGCATGCGCTACATCCCTGAGCTCGGTTGCGATCCGTTGAGTCGATGGATTTGCCCTTGCCGCCTGAGGGGCGAAAGACGTACAGCTCCTCTCCCTCCCGCGTGTTGCCGGAGGAGTCGAAGATCCAGGCCAGCTGCCCGCCGCCAAGCCCCGGCGCGGCGCAGTAGCCCGCCGTCTTTAGGCTTACTGACCTCCGCTCGCCTGCTTGCCAGACGATGACTCGGCCCTCGGAGCCCCGGCCCTCGGAGCACGTTGTGGCGCGGCTCCCGTCCGCTGCGACGTCATCGACCGGTTGCGGCACGGACAACACAGCATCCGGCCCACCTCCTGGCGTGCGGCTCCGCCTAACCGCCGGCGTGGACCGGGTCTGGAAGAGGATCGTCACGCCGTGCGCGTTCGATAGGACGAGGTCGACTCTCCGGTCGCCGTTGAAGTCTCCAGTGGCGATCTCGCCGTCGCCGAGGATAGGCAGCGGCGACTCGCCAGCCGGGTGGAAGCCGCCCCTGCCGTTCCCGAGCCAGACGGCGACTTCGCCGCCTTCCGCAGCGGCGACGGCGAGGTCGGCTACGCCGTTGTCGTGGAGATCGGCCACTGCGACTTCCGCCGCGTCCCCTCCTTGCCCGATCGCCTGGAAGTGGGAGGCCCGGCGGAAGCTGCCGCGTCCGTCACCGAGGAGGATCGTCAACCCGTAGTTGTAGCTCGTGTAGGCGGCGAGGTCCGCCTTGCTGTCGCGGTTGAAGTCGGCGACGGCGAGCGCGGACGCGTCGCTCTCCGGTAGCGGGATCCTCGTCGGCGCGCCGAACCGTCCATTGCCGCTGCCAAACAGGATTAGGAGGTACTTTGCGTCATAGCCGCCGCCGACGGCCAGGTCGGGCTTGCCGTCACGGTTGAAGTCGGCCACCACGACGGACGATGGCTCCGTGCTGCCGCTTGCGAACGGTGACGCGGGAGCCGCCGTGAAGCGACCCGAGCCATCACCAAGCAGAACGGTCAGCTTGCCGCTGCCCGCGCTCGCCAGGAGGTCGGCCTTGCCGTCGCCGTCGAAGTCGGCGATCGCCGAGGGAACGCCAACGTTGGTGGGCGATCCCGACGCCGCGGCGAATCCGCCCTTGCCGTCGCCGAGCAGCGACGGCGAGAAAGGCGAGCAGGAAGCGCGGCGAGACCGCTTGTTTTCCGTCGGGGGAGGGAGGAGAATCTTGGGTTGGATCTCACCACCTCATAGCGCGGAGAGCGCTCTCTACCTGGGTCGGGGAAAGGAGCGGGAGATCAAGGTGTCGATGAGACCGAGGCCGTCCCTTCGACTCTGCGCCCTGGCCCTGTTGAGTGTCGGGCCGCTCTTCGCGCCAGGCGCTGCGGAGGCGGCGACGACCGGCACCGTTGTCGCCTGGGGCTGCAGCATGGGTGGCGATGCGGGTCAGTGCACCGTCCCGGCCGCGGCGACTACCGATGTGACGGCGATCGCGGCCGGCGTCGTCCACAGCCTCGCCCTGAAACAGGACGGCAGCGTGCTGGCCTGGGGCTGCCCGCCCTTCAACGATTACGGGCAGTGCACCGTCCCCGCCGCCGCCACCAGTGGCGTTACGGCGATCGCGGCTAACTTCTACCAAAGCCTTGCCCTTAAGCAGGACGGCAGCGTGATCGCCTGGGGCTGCGGCGGCGGAACCGATTTCGGGGAGTGCACCGTGCCGGCCGCGGCTGGCAGTGGCGTGACGGCGATCGACGCCGGCGCCTTCCACAGCCTCGCCCTGAAGCAGGACGGCAGCGTGATCGCCTGGGGCTGCGGCGGCGGAACCAATTACGGGCAGTGCACCGTCCCGGCCGCCGCGTCGAGCGGCGTGACCGAGATTGCCGCCGGTGATTACCACAACCTCGCCCTGAAGCAGGACGGCAGCGTGATCGCCTGGGGCTGCGGCTTCAATGCTGGGCAATGCGCCGTCCCGGCCGGGGCGACCAGCGGCGTGACGGCGATTGCGGCGGCCCTCCGTCATAGCCTCGCCCTCAAGCAGGACGGCAGCGTCCTCGCTTGGGGCTGCGGCGACGCCGATTACGGGCAGTGCACCGTCCCAACTGCGGCTGCCAGCGGCGTGACGGCGATCGCCGCCGGCGAGGACTACAGCCTCGCCCTAAGGCAGGACGGCAGCGTGATCGCCTGGGGCTGCGGCTCCGATAACGGCATCAATCGTGACTTCGGGCAATGCAACGTGCCGAGCGGCCTCTGCGACGTAACCGCGATCGCCGCTGGCAGCTTCCATAGCCTGGCGCTTGGGAAGGCTTGCCAGACGATTACGTTCGGCGCACTCGCGAACAAAACGTTCGGCGACCCGGACTTTGCAGTCTCGGCGGCGGCCACTTCGGGCCTGGCGGTCTCCTTCTCCGCGAGCGGGAGCTGCACCATCAGCGCTGCGAGCGTTCACATCTCCGGCGCGGGTTCTTGTACGGTGACCGCCTCGCAGCCGGGCGACTCGAACTATGCGGCCGCGCTCGATGTCTCGCAGAGCTTCGCGATCACGAAGGCGAGCCAAACGATCACCATCGGTCCGCTGGCGGACACGACGTACGGCGCCCCGGACTTCAGCGTGAGCGCGAGAGCGTCCTC
>JBQCHW010000283.1:0-9202 GCA_051954315.1 Solirubrobacterales bacterium | reverse complement strand
GTGGAAGCAGGCGAGTCGGCGGCCGCGGAGCTGTCCGCCTGCTGCGGGTGAACCGGCTCCGCCGCGAGCACCGCCACAGGACGGTGGACGAGGGGGAGCTTCTTAGCCTCCGCGACCGATTGACTGGCCGAGGGCTGGTCGGGCAGCGGGGCTGGAGAAAGCAGGCTGAAATCCGGCTGGGCGAAGATCGCAACCAGGGCGAGGCCCGCTGCAGCGGTCAGGCCCAACAGGGCGAAGCTGATGCTGCGCATCCGTTCCGTCAAGCCCTCGCCGGCGAAGCTCGGCAGCCGTAGCGCGGAGAGCAGCTTGCTGTAGACGGTGGAGTGCACCGCTTCATGCATCGGCACGTCGGCCGGGCTGAGAAGCGATTGGATCGACTTCCTCGACTATCGATTCGGTCATCCGTCCACGCGGAAAGAGCCGCCGCCGACGTCGATGACGATCCTCCCGTCCTCGTCGGTCCGCAGCGTCGGCACCTGGTGAGCCGCAAGCGTCGCAAGGGTGCTGCGGGTCGGGTGTCCGTAAGGGTTGTCGGCGCCAACCGAGATCACCGCGAGCTGTGGACGAGTGCGGTCCAGGAGCCCGGCCAAGCCGGCGTCTTCGCTGCCGTGGTGGGCGACCTTGAGGACATCGATCGGGCCCGGATCGAGGGGAACCGCTTCGGCCTCCGCGTCGGCGGTGAGGAGCATCGTGAAGTTTCGCCAGCGAGCCTCCATCACCAGCGCCAGCTGGTTCGGGTCTTCGCCGACCGGAGCTTCCGCCAAGAGCGCTGGCGGTGGCCAGAGCACCCGCAGGCGCAGGGGGCCTGAGCGCAGCTCCCGACCCGCGGCGACCCGTTCGGGCTCCACCCCCGCGGCTTCCGCCTCCGCTCGCGTGGCACGGCCGAGTCGCCCGTAGACGAGGCGCCCGACCGGAAAGCGTCCGAGCAGTTCCTCGATTCCAGCCGCGTGGTCGGACTGGTCATGGGTGATCACCGCGGCGCCGAGCTCCTCCACCCCGGCGTCCTCGAGCTTGCCCGCCAGTCCGTCACCCGGCGGGCCACCGTCGATGAGGATCGCGGGGGCGGCGGCCGGCTGGAAGAGGATGGCGTCCCCCTGCCCGACATCGAGGACCTCGACGCGGAGGCCGGTGATAGGCGCGGCCAGGCTTCCGCCCCGCGGCCAGCCGAGCAGGAGAGCAACGCCGACGGTTGCCATCAGCGCCAGCCCCCGCAGCGCCGGCCGCAGGAGGCGAAGGCGCATCAGGTAGAGCCCCAGCAGCCCGACCGCCCCGGTCCCGAGATAGCTCAGCGCGAGACCCGCTCCGCTCAGTCGCACCTGGAGCTCCGCCCAGTCCGGCGCCGCGCACCAGGAGGCGACCTGGGCGATGTAGGCGAGCAGCAGGGCATTGAGCCAGTTCAAGGGCTCCAGCGGCAGGCCCGGCACCTGCGCCAGCGCCGCGCTGCACATCCCCAGCCACATCGCCGGCGCGACGGCCGGCATCGCCAGCACGTTGGCAACCAGCGTCGTCGTCGAGACGGTTTCGAAGTGGAAGGCGATCAGCGGCGCCGTTGCCAGCGTCGCTGCGACCGTCACCGCCAAGCCCTCCGCCAGCGCCCGACGCCAGGGGCCTTTGCCGAGCCGGGCCGCGATCGCCCGTCGCAGCGGCGTGGCAAGGAGCAGGATGCCCAGCACCGCCGCGAAGCTGAGCTGCCAACCGATGTCGGCGGCGACGGACGGATCGATCGCCAGCGTCACCGCCGCCGCCAGCGCCAGCGCGTAGAGCCGCGAGGCGCGACGGCCGCCGATGACCGCCAGTACCCCGATCGCGCCCATCACCCCGGCCCGCTGGATCGAAGGCCCCGCCCCCGCCACCGGAACGTAGACGGCGATCAGCCCCAGCACCCAGAGCAGCCGCTCGCGCAGCGGGATGCCGAGCAGGCCGAGAACCGGCATCGCCAGGAGCGCCAGCAGGGTGACGTTCTCGCCGGAGACGGCAAGCAGGTGGCTGAGACCGGAGCGACGGAAGTCTTCCTTCGTCGCCTCGTCGATCCGCTCGTCCTCGCCGAGGACGAAGCCGCGAGCCAGCTCGGCCTCGCGCGGCGGCATCCCCTGGCCGAGGCCGTCCGCCGCCCGGTCCCGAATCTCCCCGCTGCGCGCCAGCGCCAGGGCGACGAGGAGGGCGATCCCGAAGAGGACCGGCAGGGACGGCCGCGGCGAGCGCACGGCCTACGGCTGCAGCCGCTCCCGCAGCGCCTCCATCGTCGCCGGGCCGATGCCAGACACCTGATCGAGCTGGTCGACCGAGGAGAGGCCGCCGTGTTCGTCGCGGAAGGCGACGATGTCGCCGGCGGTCACCGGGCCGATCCCGTCGATTTCTTCCAGCTGCTCGACGGTCGCGGTGCCGAGGCTGATCGGGCCGTCTTCGGCGCCGGCGACGGCAGAAGCGCCGGCACCGGGGGCAAGCCGTTCGGGCACCACCACCTGCTGGCCGTCGGCGAGCCGCGCCGCCAGGTTCACCGCTTCCAGCTCGGCCTTCCCGGTCGGGCCGCCGGCGCGCGTGACCGCATCGTCGACGCGGCTGCCCGCCGGCATCCGGTAGACCCCTGGCCGCCGCACCGCCCCGGTCACGTCGACGACGAGGTCGCCGCTGTCGCCGCCGACCGAGAAGCCGCTGCTGCTCGAGCTAGCGCCGCTGTCGGCGGCAGCAAATGAGGCATCCGTGCTCCCCTCCCCCCGAATCGCCCGCGCCCCGACCAGCAGCAGCGCCACCGCGATCGCGGCGTAGACGACAACTTGGTTACGGCTCAGCTCCGGCATCGGCCGCGATCATCGGCGGCCCGGGCGCACGAGTGGCGCGCACAGATCAAATCTTCAGGAACGAGTTCCGCGCGAAGCTGTGACTAGCGACGACTAATAGTCGTCATCGTCGTCATATCCAGCGACCTCAGCTAATTGATCGCTGTAGAGCTCGGCGGCAGCCACCGGCGGCGACTGGATCGAGACGCAGGCCAGCTCGGCCTCGCCCTCGTTTCCGATCGAGTGCTCGGTCGCGGGCGGGACCAGGATCAGGTCTCCCTCGCCAACCTCCTGGGTGTCGCCAGCGACCGACATCGTGCCGCGACCGCGGACGACGACGTAGGCCTGCTCGGCCTCGCCGGAGGAGTGCAAGGTCTGGTTGCAACCGCCCGGCACCGTCACCCAGGTGACGGAGAGGTTGCGGGAGCCCAGTTCGCCCGCGTCCATGAGGACGTGGGCGCGCAGGCGGTGCCATTCCTCCACTGCGGCTTCATCGAGTCGTCGGACGAGCATTCGGCGGCTTTCTAGCAGACCTTGGCACCCCTGCGGAGGGCGCTATCGCACCACCAGGTTGACCAACTTGCCCGGAACTACAATTTCCTTGACTATTTGCTGGCCGTCGAGGTGCCGGGCGACCTTCTCGCTCTCCCGCGCCAGCCGCAGCAGCTCCTCCTTCGGCGCCTCCGCCGGCGCCTCGATCCGGTCGCGCAGCTTGCCGTTGACCTGGACCACCAGGGTCACCGTGTCGCTGGCGAGCAAGGCGGGGTCGGCCTCGGGCCACGGCTGCTCCCAGACCCGCTCGCCTGCCAAGCGCTCGTAGATCTCGCTGCCGAGGTGCGGCGCGAAGGGGAAGATCAGCGAGGCCGCAGTGGCGGTGGCGAAACGGACCGCGGCGCCGCCCTCCGGCGACCCGTAGAGCCCGTCCTTGAGCCGGTAGGCGTCGTTGACGAGCTCCATCACCGCCGAGATCACGGTGTTGAACTGGAAGCCGCGGTTGAAGTCCCGGGTCGCCTTGTCGATCGCCCAGTGCGCCTTCGCCAGCAGCTCACGCGCCTCGCCGCCCGCACCGGGATCGAGCGCGCCGGCTTCGGTCCGCTCCCCGACCTCCTCGCAGAGCCGCCAGAGCCGCGAGAGGAAGCGGTTGACGCCCTCGACGCCCTCGTCGGTCCAGTCGCCGCCGCGCTCGGGCGGGCCCATGAAGCAGACGTAGGTGCGGGCGGTGTCGGCGCCGTAGCGCTCGACGTAGTCGCCGGGGCTGACCGTGTTCCCCTTGGACTTCGACATCTTCGCCCCGTCGCGGGTGATCATCCCCTGGGTGAAGAGGTTGGCGAACGGCTCCTGCACCCCGAGGTGGCCGAGGTCGGCCAGCGCCTTGGTGAAGAAGCGCGCGTACATCAGGTGGAGGATCGCGTGCTCGACGCCGCCGATGTACTGGTCGACCGGCATCCAGTGGTCCACTGCGCCGCGGTCGAAGGCGGCGTCGGCGTTCTCGGCGTCCAAGTAGCGGAGGAAGTACCAGGAGGAGTCGACGAAGGTGTCCATCGTGTCGGTCTCGCGACGGGCGGCGGCGCCGCAGCGCGGGCACTCGGTAGCCACCCAGTCCTCGGCCGCCGCCAGCGGGCTCTTGCCCTGCGGCGCGTAGTCCTCGATCTCCGGCAGCTCGACCGGCAGTTGCTCGGCGGGGACCGAGACGATCCCGCACTCGTCGCAGTAGACGACCGGGATCGGCGCACCCCAGTAGCGCTGCCGGGAGACCAGCCAGTCGCGCAGGCGGTAGTTGACCGCCGGCTCGCCGCGACCCTCCGACTGCAACCAGGCGACGATCTCGTCATAGGCCTCCCGGTTGTGCTGGCCGTCGAAGCGGCCGGAGTTCTCCATCTGGCCGTCGCCGGGATACGGAAGACCGCGGCCGTTGCGAGCCAGCTCCGGGTCCTCGCCCTCGATCACGCGCTTGATCGGCAGGTCGAACTTCTGGGCGAATTCGAAGTCGCGGAGGTCGTGGCCGGGCACCGCCATGATCGCGCCGGTCCCGTACTCCATCAGCACGTAGTCGGCGACGTACATCGGAATCTCCTCGCCGTTGACCGGGTTGACGACGCTGCGGCCGAGCGGCACGCCGGTCTTCTCGCGGTCCTCCGCCCCGCGTTCCTCGGCCGACTCGCGGCCGACCCGGTCGACGTACTCGCGCACCTCCCCCTCGGCCGGGGTGCCGGCGACCAGCCGCTCCAGCTCGGGGTGCTCGGGGGCGAGGACGAAGAAGGTAGCGCCGAAGAGGGTGTCGGGGCGGGTGGTGAAGACCGGGAAGTCGAGATCGAGCTCCTCGCAGCGAAAGACGACCTGCGCGCCTTCCGAGCGGCCGATCCAGTTGCGCTGCATCGTGATCACGTGCTCGGGCCAGGACTCGAGCGCCTCGAAGTCCTCCAGCAGCCGGTCGGCGTACTCGGTGATGCGGAAGAACCACTGCTCGAGGTTTTTCTGGACCACCTCGGTGCCGCAGCGCTCGCAACGGCCGTCGACGACCTGCTCGTTGGCCAGCACCGTCGCGTCTTTCGGGCACCAGTTGACCTCCGCCTCTTCGCGGTAGGCGAGCCCCTTCTCGAACAGCTGCAGGAAGATCCACTGGGTCCAGCGGTAGTACTCCGGGGTGTGAGTTGCGAGTTCGCGGCTCCAGTCGATCGAGATGCCCCACTCGCGGAACTGGCGGCGGAAGGACTCGATCGAGCGCTCGGTCGCGACCCTGGGGGGCTCGCCGGTTTTGATCGCGTTGTTCTCGGCCGGCAGGCCGAAGGAGTCGTAGCCCATCGGGTGGATCACCTCGAAGCCGTGGCGGCGGCGGAAGTGGGCGATCGCGTCGCCGACCGCGTAGCACTTGAGATGCCCGACGTGGGGCTCGCCGGAGGGGTAGGGCAGCATCTCGAGCACGTATGACTTCGGCTTCGAACTGTCAAAGCCAGGCTGCCCGGGGTTCGCGACCTCCCAGGTCTTCTCCTCAGCCCAGACCTGCTGCCACTTGCGCTCGATCGCCTTGGGGTCGTAGCCCGCCATGAGCGGCGATCTTACGCAGGAGGCGCGTACCGGTCGCGCCCGGCTTAGAAGGGAACCACGGGGTGTTCGACCGGCGCCAGGCCCTGGAGGATGTGGGGCCAGACGTAGACCTCGATCGTCGCGGCGAGGATCAGGGTTGGGATCGCCAACAGCACCGTGACGAGAGTGGCGGCGAGGAGCTGGTTCCACTCGCCGCGGCGGCTGGCGATCAGCCAGGCGGCGAGCGGGAGGAAGAGCGCAGTCAGCTCGGGGATCGCGTGCGGGAGGACGCTGAGGATCAGGTCGAGGCGGGAGATCTGCAGCTGGTAGGCAATCGTCGAGCCCTGGAAGCCGAGGTAGAGCGCCTGGGTGCAGAGCGAGAAGAGGGTGACGGCGCAGACGAAGAGGATCGCCAGCTCCCCCGCCTTGACGTGGATCCAGCGCGAGAAGCCGGTGCGTTCGGCGGCGGCGATCGGCATCGAGGCGCCGGCGATAAAGCCGGCGATGCAGGCGGTGCCGTGAAGGGCCAGGACCAGCGAGTTGCGGTAGAGGATCGGCAGCATGTCGCCGGGCTCGGAGGGTTCGGTAAAGCCGGGAAGGTGGATCGGCGTCAGGTCAGGCGTCAGCAGCCCCGAGACCACCCAGACCGCCGCCAAGAGCGTCAGCGCGATGCTGAGGCTGAGGGCGAGCCAGGCGCCCAGCACCCGCCCCGGATGCCGGCTCCAGGCATCGAGGGTCTCGCGCGTGTCCCGCATCCCATGCGAGAAAACGTGCTGGCTTGCCGCGCTCATCGCCTAGAGCATCGGCAGGTCGGGGCGACGGTTTGAGTTAGCTGTCCTTGTGCTCGCGCTCGAGCTTTTCGGATAGCTCGGCGAGGCGGGCCAGTTTCACGCCCAGGCCCTTGGCGATCCGGCGGACGTTGCCCCAGGTCGGGTTGATCCGGCCGGACTCGATGTGGGAGATCCAGGTCGGGTGGATTTCCGCTTTCTCGCCCAGCGCTTCCTGGCTCAGCTGGGCCTGGTTGCGGAGGGCGCGGATGGCCTTCCCGAGGCCGACTTGGGGATCTTCGCGGCGCGGCATCTAGCGGAGAAAATTGGCCTGCTCCCGCCAGGTCCATAGAGTTGAAGTCAAGTCGCCCCGGTAATACCGCGCTATGCGTATTTCGGTATCTCCGATTTCGCCGTCTTGCAGGCGAACACAGGGTCTCCGCCTCAAAGAAGAAGGCGAGTCAGAGCGATGTGAAAAGACAGCTAGAGCCGGGGCGAGACAGCCTGCACGGCCTGCAGCTCGAGCCGCAGAGATGGTGGGCAGGCGTGAGTGAAGCTAGTCGGCATCTGGCGGCAAACTCTAGCGAAGCATCTGCCCCCGCCGGGGTGACCTCTTCCGCCAGATCAAGAGTGGAGCTGAGGGGGCTCGAACCCCTGACCTCTTCGCTGCCAGCGAAGCGCTCTTCCAGCTGAGCTACAGCCCCTTGCGTAGGCGGAGTTTAGCGTCAGGCCGCGCGCTGTTCCGGGCCCTGCTCCTCGTCGACGTCGAGGATCAGGTTGTCCGGGGCGGTGTGGCGGACCTTGAAGTCGAGACTGGAGAGGTCTTCTAGTTCGCTCAGCAGGTCGGTCGGTTCGTTGAGCTGCATCGAGAAGGTGGCACGTCCCTCGGAGAAGCGGTCGACTTTGATCTCGGAGGCGCCGAGTTGGCCGACCGCGTCCTCGAAGCCAACCAGCTGCGAGAAGTCGCCGAGCGGGCCGATCTCGAGCTTGACCTGGCCCTCGTAGAGGCCCTCGTCGGCGGAGGGAATCTCCCCGGCGGCCTGCTCGGCCTCCAAAGCGGGTTCCATCTCGGTCAGCTCCTTCACCTTCTTGCTCACCTCGACCGCCTCGCGCAGGGCTTTCATCCGGATCCGGGTCGCCTGGCCGCGCGCCTGGGCTTCCACTTCCTCCAGCCGCGAGGTGATCGCGTCGAGCGAAGCGATGCTGCGATCGTGGCACTCGTTGGCCTCGCGCAGCCGTTCGTTCAGACAGCGGATCTCGCGCTCGCGCTCGAGGACCATCCCGGTCAGAGACGTGGTCTCCGACTCGAGCTCGGTGAGGGCCGCACGCTGCGCGTCGGCGTTCAGCTCGAGCCCGAGGATTCGCGCGTCGCGGAGCGAGATCGCATCCTCGACTTCCGCGCGGCGGTACCCCAGGAACCCCCTCTTGAAACCCATGGACGGGCAACCTAAGCGGCCGGTCGGACGGTATTCCTGTCCGGTCTCAGGCGCTGGCGGCCTCGGGGGCTTCCGGGGCGTCGAGCTCGAGCTCGAGCCGCGGTGCCTCGTGCCACAGGTCCTCGAGCGCGTAGCGCTGGCGCGCTTCCGGCGTGAAGACGTGCAAGACGCAGTCGAGGTAGTCGAGGATCGTCCAGCCGGCATCGCCGCCGCCGTCCACCCCACCCGGCAGCAGCCCGGTCTCGCGCTTCACCCGCAGCCGCACCTCGTCGACGATCGCCTTCGCCTGTCGCTCGCTGCGGGCGGTGCAGATCGCCAGGAAGTCGGTGTAGGCGACCAGCCCGCGCATGTCGAGGACGACCAGGTCTTCGGCTTTTTTCGAGTCCGCGATCGCGGCGAGCTGCCGCGCCAAGCCCTCCGATTGCGCCTCGTTCACCTGTAGATCCCCCTCTCGGCGATGAAATCGGCAACCGCGTCCGGGACGAGATACCGCAGCGGCCGGCCCTGCGCGGCCCGCTCGCGCACCGCCGAGGAGGAGACGCCGAACTGCGGCATCTCCAGCATCGCCGCCCGTCCCTCGCAGCCGAGGCTGCGCATCGACTCGGCGACGTCGGCGTCGGAGACGCCGGCCCGCCGCGCCACCGCCAGGCTCGCCAGCTCGACCACGCGCTCCGGCCGGCGCCAGCTCTCGAGGCCCACGGCAGCGTCCGCACCCATCACGAACACCAACGCCCTGTCGCCCCGTTCCTCTGCAAGTGCCTCCAAGGTCTCATACGTGTAGGACGGTCCCTCGCGGTCGACCTCCAGGCCGGAGACCGAGAAGCGCTCGTCGTCGGCGGCGGCCAGCCGGGTCATCTCCATCCGTGCCTCTTTGCCGGGGTCGTCGGCGATCCGCTTGTGGGGCGCCTGGCCGGTCGGAACGAGGATGACCTCCGCCAGGCCGAGCTGCCAGGCCGCCTCCTGGGCAAGCGCGAGATGGCCGAGGTGCGGAGGGTTGAACGCCGACCCCAGCACGCCGATCGCGCCGTCGGGGCTACTCACTCACCTGGCCGCTGCCGTGGCCGACGTACTTGAAGGTCGTCAGCTCGCGCATCCCGATCGGGCCGCGCGCGTGCAGCTTCTGGGTCGAGTTGCCGATCTCGGCGCCCATCCCGTACTCGAAGCCGTCGGTGAAGCGGGTCGAAGCATTGACGTAGAC
>JBQCHW010000282.1:0-5563 GCA_051954315.1 Solirubrobacterales bacterium | reverse complement strand
GCCAGGTCGCTGAAGCGGTGCATCTCCGCCGCCGGCACCTTGGCGTGCACCAGCACCCCGTCGGCCCGGTCGGTCCGCTCCAGGTCGCCGGCGACCTCGTGCAGCTCGTGCAGCCGTCCACCCTCCGAGTAGGGGATCAGCAGCTCGACCTCGGTCAGCGTCTCCTCGAAGGCGTGCTCGATCCGCTCCCGCAGCTCGTCGAGCCCCTCTTCCTCCTGCGCCGAGATCAGCGCCGCCTCGGGATGGTCGAGCGCGGTCTCCCGCCGCTCGTCCGTGCTCAGCAGGTCGACCTTGTTGAAGACGAGCAGGCGCGGCTTCTGCCCCGCGCCGATCTCCTCCAGCACCTCGTCGACCGCCTGCATGTCGGCCAGCCGCCGCTGCTCGGACGCCGAGGCGTCGACGACGTGCAGGATCAGGTCGGCGAGGACGGTCTCTTCGAGGGTCGCCTTGAAAGCCTCGACCCGCTGGGGGGGCAGCTTCTCGATGAAGCCGACGGTGTCGGTCAGCAGGTAGTCGCGGCCGGAGAGCTCGAAGGTGCGCGTGGTCGGGTCGAGGGTGTGGAAGAGGCGGTCGCGAACCTCGACCTCGGCCCCGGTGAGCGCGTTCAGCAGCGTCGACTTACCGGCGTTGGTGTAGCCGGCGAGGGCGACCCGCGGCAGCGATGAGGCCTCGCGGCGGGCGCGCATGACGCCACGGTTCTTCTCCGATTGCCGCAGCCGCCGGCGCAGCGCCGCGATCCGGTTGCGGGCGAGCCGGCGGTCGGTCTCGATCTGGGTCTCGCCCGGGCCCCTGGTGCCGATCCCGCCCCCGAGCCGCTCGAGGTGGGTCCACAGGCCCCGCATGCGGGCCATGTTGTATTCGAGCTGGGCCAGCTCGACCTGGAGCTTGCCCTCGGCCGAGTGGGCATGGTCGGCGAAGATGTCGAGGATGACGCTGGTCCGGTCGACGACCGGCACCCCCAGTGCCGTCTCCAGGTTGCGCTCCTGGCGCGGGGCCAGCTCGTCGTCGCAGGCGACCAGGTTGGCTCCCGCCGCGGCGATCTCCCGTTTCAGCTCCTGCAGACGGCCACGGCCGAAGTAGCGATCGGGGTCGGGCTGCGGGCGCTGCTGGGTCGCCTCGCCGGCCGTGGCCACCCCGGCGGTCCGCAGCAGCTCCTTCAGCTCGGCCAGCGGCTCGCCCTCCTCGCGGCCGTCGACGACGCCGATCACCATCGCCCGCTGGCGCGCCCGCGAGTTCGAGACGCCGGCACCGTTCGCGGACGCGGCGTAGCGCGTCTCGGTCGTCCTGCCGTTTCTCGAAGCTCCCACTCAGGGGAATTGTACGCCTGGCCGCCCAGCCAGTTAGGGTGGAGCCCATGAAGGTGTTCCTCACCGGCGGCACCGGCTTCATCGGCGGCGAGGTGGTGCGGCAGCTGCGCGCCCGCGGCGAGGAGGTCGTCTGTCTCGTCCGCAGCCCCGAGAAGGCCTCGAAGCTGCGCGAGCTGGGTTGCGAGCTGACCCGCGGCGACCTCTCCGACGAGGCGGCGATCCGGCAGGGCATACAGGGCTGCGACGCCGTCATCCACGCCGCGGCGATGTACGAGGTCGGGATCCCGGCCAAGCAGCGCCCGGCGATGTGGGAGGCGAACGTCGCCGGCACCGAGCGGGTGATGAAGGTCGCGCTGGAGGAGAAGGTCCCGCGGATCGTCTACGTCTCCACCGTCGGCATCTTCGGCAACACCCACAAACAGGTGGTCGACGAGAGCTACGAGAACCCCGAGACCGACTTCACCTCCTACTACGAGGAGACCAAGCTGGAGGCCCACAAGGTCGTCCAGCGGATGATCGACGACCAGGGCCTGCCGGCGATCATCGTCCAGCCCGGCGGCGTCTACGGCCCCGGCGACACCTCCCAAGTGGCCGACCTGCTCGAGCAGTATTTCGCCGGCAAGCTGCCACTGATGCCATTCCCCGAGCTGGGGATCTGCATGACCCACGTCGAGGACATCGCTGGCGGCATCATCCTCGCGCTCGACAAGGGCGAGCTCGGCGAGACCTACGTGATCAGCGGCCCGGTGACGACGATGCGCGAGGCGATCGAGACGGTGGCGAAGGTGAGCGGCCGCAAGGCACCGAAGCGCACTCTCCCCACCGGCCTGATGAAGGCGATGATCCCGATCGGGCCGCTGGTCGGCAAACTGATGGGCCAGCCGCCGAACCTGCGCGAGCTGATCAGCTCAGCCGACAACGTCACCTTCTGGGCCAGCTACGACAAGGCCCAGCGGGAGCTCGGGTACTCGCCGCGGGGGATGGAAGAGGGACTGCGGCAGATGCTGGAAGCGGACGATCGCTTCCCGGCTCCATCTGCATAAGCTCCCGCACGTGCGCGTAATCGACGTCATGCACCTCGGGCGGCCGCACGTAATCGGCTGCTGGGAGGTCGAGGGGGCTCTGGTTGATCCGGGGCCCGAGTCCTCGCTTCAGACGGTGCTTGACGCGATCGGCGATGAGCAGCCGCGAGCGGTGCTGCTGACGCATATCCACCTGGATCACGCTGCGGCTACCGGGGCGATGGTGCGGAAGTGGCCCGATCTCGAGGTCTACGTGCATGAGCGCGGGGCGCCGCACCTGATCGATCCTTCGAAGCTGCTGGCCAGCGCGGAGCGGCTTTACGGGGACAGGTTGAACTACCTGTGGGGGGAGATCCTGCCGGTGCCGGAGAGCAACGTGCGCGTTCTCAGCGGTGGCGAGTCCGTCCTCGGCATGCAGGTCGCCTATACGCCTGGCCACGCCTCGCATCACGTGACCTATTTCCACGAGGACTCAGGCACCGCTTTCACCGGCGACGTAGCGGCTTGCCGGATCCCGCCCTCGCAGCTGGTCGTGCCCCCCACCCCGCCGCCGGACATCGACATCGAGGTCTGGGAGGAATCGCTGGATACCGTCGCCGCCTGGGAACCAAAGCGACTCGCCCTCACCCACTTCGGCGCCGTCGAGGACGACGTGCCCGGCCACATCGAGAAGGTGCGGGCGAAACTGCGGGAAGAGGCGGAGCTGGCGCGGCAGATGCCGAAGGAGAAGTACGACGCCGACAACGAGGCCCGGATCCGCCGCGAGCTGGCCGCCGAAGGCATCGAAGGCGACACCGTCGACGAGCTCCTGCAGGCGGTCCCCACCGCCTACCAGTGGAGCGGCCTCGACCGCTACTGGCGCAAGAAAGCCGAGCGCGAAGCTTCCTAGGCGGGTTATGTCCCTCTCCCCCGGGTACCTGGGTCCCTGAGGCGGGGACTCAAGGGACGAAGGAGGACGAGAATGGCCAGGATCTCGCTGCTGCGGCGTACTGTCGTGGCGCTATCCGCTCTGATGATCAGCTTTGCCCTGCTTGCCGGGACGGCGCAGGCGACCAAGGTGCCACGGGTGATGGCGGCGCTCGGGGACTCGATTACCCGGGGGTTCAACACCGCCGGCCCAGGCTGCCCCACCGGACCGTCGCTCGACTGCCCGCAGAACTCATGGGCGACGGGGACGAATCCGGCTGTGGACAGCTTCCGCGAACGGCTCGATGCGATCTCGCCGCAGCCGCTGACGGCGTACAACGACGCCGTCTCCGGGGCGCGCGCCGTCAACCTGCTTGCGCAGGCGGAAGTCGCCGCTTCCCAGGATCCCGAACTGGTCCTGATCGAGATCGGCGCCAACGACGCCTGTGCGCTGCCCTCCCCCACGCCCACCGAGACCTTCCGCGAACAGGTCCGCTCCGCGTTCGAAGTGCTGGTCTCCTCGAACAAGCAGGTCTACATCCAGCTGATGAGCATTCCCGACATCAACAACCTGCGGACGATCTTCACCGAACCGGTCGACCCGAACGCGATCGGCCGCTGGGAAGCGTTCCACGTCTGCCAGGGCCTGCTCGCCAACCCACTCTCGACCGAACCGGCCGATGAAGCACGACGGGAAGCCTTCCGCGCCCAGGTGATCGCCTACAACGAAGCGCTGGAGGAAGTCTGCGCCGAATTCAAGCGCTGCATCTGGGACGACTACGCCGTCTTCAACTCCGGCTTCACCACCGCTGACGTCGCGACGGTCGCCAACATCCCGACCGCCGATTACTTCCACCCGTCGGCTGCTGGCCAGGCGAAGCTCGCCGAAGCGGCCTGGTCGACGACGTTCAATGACTGGCAGCACCGCCAGGGCGCCATGGCCCACGCGGGCTAAGCGCCGGCGAGGGGCTCGATTCGGCGCGGGGGATAAGTCCCCGCGTCGAACAGCTCCCGGCCTTCGAGCGGCCCCGGTAGATCCAGCTCGTATTCCGACGGCGGGGGCGCAGGGCAGGTCGCGCCACCTCGCAGCGGACGGACCCAGAAAGTGATCAGGGCCGCGGTGTCGGTGTAGAGGACCTCCGGCTTCTGCAGCCGTTCCAGCGAGTCGGCGAAGCCATGGCAAGCGACCTCCTCGATCCCGACCACCAGCTTCTCGGCATCTGGGGCGGGCTGCTCACCTTCCCAAAGACTCCATTCGGCCGCCTCGATACCGTGGCGAACGGTCCTCGGGATGCACCCCCCGGAGCCGCCCCATTTCCAGCGGTGCTTGGCGCGGTAGAAGCCGAGCCAGGACATTTCGCGCTCGATGTGCTGGGACACCCTTCCCTGGACGAATTCCGCGACCCGCCGGTTCGCGGCGACGAGACGCCAGTCTCGCTTCGGGATCCAGCCCCATCCGGGCTCGCGCAGGAACCGGCGCAGCGCTCGTTCGGGTCCTCCTTGCCCCCGCTCTGAGCCGGTCGGCCCGGAGAAAACGGAGACCGGATCGAAGGCAAGCCCGCCGCAGGTGACGGGATGCGGCCAGCTCGGCCACTTCTGGACGATGGGATCGGGCCCCGAGGGCGCTCCCTTCGACCACGCCGCCGTTCCGGTCCCCACCGCCACGAGGACGATCAATCCCATCAGGACAGTGTTGCGGCGGGCGCTCATCGCAGATGGAACCTGTCGCGACCGCAGAAGTTGCGTCTCAGCTGAGGTGCTCGCGCATGCGCTCGACGGCCTCTTCGATGCGGTCGTCGGGCGCGGTGAGCGCGATGCGGAAGAAGCCCTCGCCGCTCGGCCCGTACATCGAGCCGGGAGAGATGACGACGGCGGCCTCCTCGAGCACGAGCTCGCAGAAGGAGGTCGAGGTGTGGCCCTCGGGGACCGGGGCCCAGACGTAGATCGTGCCCTTCGGCGAGGGGACGTCGACGCCGATCTCGCGCAGGGCGGAGACGACGAGGTCGCGGCGACGGGTGTAGATCGCGTTCATCTCCTCCAGCGGCTCGCTCGGGCCCTCCAGAGCGGCGACGCCGGCCATCTGGATCGCCTCGAAGAGGCCGGAGTCGACGTTGGTCTTCAGCCTCCAGTAGGTCTGGATCGCCTCGGCGTTGCCGAGGATCGCCGCGCAGCGCCAGCCGGTCATGTTGTAGCCCTTGGAGAGCGAGAAGACCTCGACGCCGACCTCCCTGGCGCCGGGCGTGGCGAGGAAGCTGGGCGCGACGTAGCCGTCGTAGGTCGTCTCCGAGTAGGCGTTGTCGTGGACGACGAGGATCTCGTGCTCCTGCG
>JBQCHW010000281.1:0-2999 GCA_051954315.1 Solirubrobacterales bacterium | reverse complement strand
CTGAAATACATGGAAGGTGCGTTGGCCGGGAAGGCACAGCTCTTCGACCGGGAAATCAAGACCCCTTCGGGAGAGATCCGCTACACGCAGGCCTCCTACATCCCCGACGCCGCCGAGGATGGTGAGGTCCGCGGCTTCTTCGTCCTGGTTACGGACATCACCGAGCGGAGACAGATCGAAGAGGAGCTCGCGAGCAGCTACGCGCGCCTGGCGGAGGCCGAGCACCTGGCGCGACTGGGCAGTTGGGACTGGGACATCCCCAAAGGCAAGATGACCTGCTCCGACGGCCTCTTCGAGATCTACGGGATCACCGCCGAGGACTTCGACGAGGCTTACGACGTCGGCACCTCCAGGTGGGTCCACCCCGACGACCGCGGTTTCGTCGAACGGGAGATGCAGCAGGCACTGGAGACGGGCACCCCGGTTGACTTCGAGTATCGGATCATCCGCCCAGATGGGCGGGTCCGCCGCCTCCACAGCCGGGCCGAGCTGATCGCCGCCGCCGACGGCACCCCCATCCGCCTCGCCGGTACCGCGCAGGACGTCACCGAGCTCCACGCCGCCGCCGAGGTCCTCCAGACCGCCACCGACCTCGGCCGGCGTGCCGCCGAGATTCACACCCTCCCCGACCGTCCCACCCGCTCCAAGGACGACCTCGCCAAGCTCCTCACCCACCGCCAGATCGAGATCCTCGGCCTCGTCGCCGAAGGCCTCAGCAACGCCGAGATCGCCTCCCGCCTCTACCTCGGCGAGAGCACCGTCAAGTGGCACGTCCGCAAGATCCTCAAAGCGCTGGGCGTAGCGAACCGGGCACAGGCGGTAGCGCGGTACCTGTCGACGCGGCCTGGCCGGGGCTGATGGGGCGGGCTGGACTCGAACCAGCGACCAAGGGATTATGAGTCCCGTGCTCTAACCAACTGAGCTACCGCCCCGCTGGGCGAGCGTACCGCGCTCCTGGGGCTAGGCGCTGAAGAGCTGGGCGAGGGAGCGGCCGACGTCCGGTGGCTCCTCTTCGCCTTTGGCGGCGGCGGCGGCGCCATCGGCTAGGGCCTTGGCGGCGTCGGCGATCTGGTGGTCGCGGCCGCCGCGGATGGTGCCGGTCTTCTTCGCTTCGTTGAGGTCGGACTCCATCAGGCCGGCGAGCTCGGCGAGGCGGCGGAGACCGACGACGGCGGCGGTGCCCTTGAGCGCGTGGGCTTCGGCGCGCATCGTCTCGAAGTCGCTGCTGCCGGTGGCGAGGCCGGCCGCGATCACGTCGCAGCGCCGTTTCGCCTCCTCGGCGAACGACTGCAGCAGCTCCTCCTCGGTGGCGGCTTTCTCATTCATGGTGCGATCGCCTTGTCAACGGCTTCGTGCATCAACTCGAGTCCGAAGGCTCCCTCGACGGCTTCGCGGACGACGCCCTGGCGGTCGATCGTGAACAGCCACGGCTCGCTCGGCAGGTGGAAGGCCCGCACCTGCGGTCGCACGCCGTTGCCGGGGTCGTTTTCGTTGTAGATCTCCATATGGATGAAGGCCGCCTTGTCTCCGTATTCGCTTTTTGCCTGCTCCGCCACGTCAACGACGGGGCCGCAGACCCGACTCTGGCAGAACTGGGGGGTCGCAAACAAGAGGACTATCGGTTCTTTGCCCAGCGCGTCCGCGTAATCCACCTTGTTCTGGCTGTCGGGGGGCTTCCGGGTCGTGATCTTCGACAACTCGCCGCCCGCATCCTGCGCGGTCGGCGTATGAATAACCGGCGCACTTTGCCCGGGTTTCGGCACCCGGCTGAATTCGCCAACTACGACTCCGGGCAGGAGCGCGCCTTTGAGTTCGCCATCTTCCTTAAGAATCGCCGCCATTCGCCACTCGCCGTCGCCCGGAAAGGTCAACTCGGTCGAGTAGACGACGCGAGCTGAGTCCCGGTCGTCCAGGGTGCTGTCGGCGCTGAACCGCGGCTTCGTCGCCAGGCTTTCGAGCTTGGCCGGGAAGGGGCCGACGGCGGGCTCATCGAGGGCCTGAGATTCGGCTTTGGCGAGCTGACCGCGATTGCCCGACTTCGATTTCGCCCCTGGCTTCGGCTGCGGCACCTTGGCGTAGTAGAGCGCGACTTCGGCATCGGAGATCGGCTTGTGGTCTTTGTCGACGATCTCGAAGGGGTAGCGGTTCTTCCCCGGGTAGAAGACGACGGCGGCTGGTTCGACCAAGACTTCGGCCCGCGCGTCGGCGGCCTTCAGCACGTCTCGCAGCGAGCGTCCTTCCGGGCTCGGGAACGCCGACTTCGGCGGCGCCGGCCGGCTTGCCGCCGGCCCACCGACGTTGGAAGTCGATTCGCCCTCGTCCGAACCGCCCCCGCAGCCGCCGAGGAAGGCCCCCGCCGCGAGCACGCAGAGCAGCGCTGGGGCAAGGCGGGGGGCGCGCATCGGCGGCATGTTATGGACAGATAGGGTCTCCGGGGTTCTCGACGAGAAGGAGATGAGATGGCCGATCGAGCGGCGTTGGTTACTGGTGCATCGAGCGGGATCGGGCTCGCGATCGCGAAAGTCCTCGGCGAAGAAGGCTACGCGCTGACGGTTGCCGCGCGCCGCCCCGAGAAGCTCGAAGAAGCCGCCGAGGGGCTGAAGGGCGAAGGCTTCGAGGTCGAGCCGATCCCGGCCAACATGGCCGAGGAGGACCACGTCGTCGCGATCTTCGCCGCCCACCGGCAGAAGTACGGCCGCCTCGACGCGCTCGTCAACAACGCCGGGGTCGGGATCGGGTCGCCGATGGAGGAAATCCAGACCAAACACCTGGACATGCAGCTGGCGGTCAACCTGCGGGCGCTGATCCTCGGCACCCGCGAGGGGCTGCCGATGCTGCGCGAGGCCGGGGCCGAGCACGGCAAGGCGCTGATCGTCAACACCGCCTCGATCGCCGGCAAGGGCGGCCAGGCCTGGCTCTCGATCTACGCGGCGACGAAGGCGGCGGTGATCAACTTCACCCAGTCGACCCACCGCGAGGCGGGCAACGCCGGGATCCAG
>JBQCHW010000280.1:0-2819 GCA_051954315.1 Solirubrobacterales bacterium | reverse complement strand
CGCGGTGATGACTCCCTTGATCTCCTTCATCAGTGCCAGGGTATCCCCTCGGGCGGCCTCGCCGCTGGGATGCGCGCCACCTACAGCAGCTTCTCCAGGCCGACCGTGAAGCGGTCGGGCAGATCGGCGACCTTGCGGCACGCCAGCAGCACGCCCGGCATGAACGAGCTGCGGTCGATCGAGTCGTGGCGGACCGACAGCGTCTGCCCCACCCCGCCGAAGATCACTTCCTGGTGGGCGACCAGACCCGGCAGACGGACCGAATGGATCGGCTGGTGGACGTTGCCGCCGGCGGCGTCGATCAGCTCCTGGGTGCGCTTGGCGGTGCCGGAGGGGGCGTCGAGCTTCTTGTCGTGGTGGAGCTCGACGATCTCGCACTCGGGCATGTGCTTGGCGATCGTCTGCGAGACCTCCATCAGCAGCACCGCGCCGATCGCGAAGTTGGGGGCGACGAAGCAGTTGGCCTCAGAAGACTCGGCGGCGGCGCGGGCGGCATCGAGGTCGAAGCCGGTGGTGCCGACGACGGTGTGGACGCCGGCCGCCAGGCACTCCTTGACGTTCGCCAGCGCCGTGTCCGGGACGGTGAAGTCGACGACGACGTCGGCGTCCGGCAGCACCTCGCCGAGCTCGGTGCCGAGCGCCGGATCGGCCCGCCCGGTCAGCTCCAGCCCCTCGGCCGCTTCGACCGCTTCGCAGACGGTCGCGCCCATTTTCCCGGCCGCTCCGGCGACCGCGACCCGCGTCATGCCGCTACCAGGGCCTCGCTCACGGGCGCCAGCGCCTTGCGGAAGCGGTCTTCGTCGGCGCCGACACAGGCTGCGCTCAGCCGGTCAGCCGCGTAGAGCTCGGAGGCAAGGGCGGTCAGGTCGTCGACCTCGATCGCGTCGACTTTGGCCAGCATTTCGTCGAGGTCTTCGATCGGCAGCCCGAACAGGGTCGCTCGCGAGATCCGGGTCATCCGCGCGGCGGTCGACTCCGAGGACAGCACCAGCCGGCCCTTGACGCTCTCCTTGGCCCGCACCAGCTCCTCCTCGGAGACCGGCTCGGAACGGAGGCGGGCCATCTCGCGGCCGATGATCTCGCAGGCCTCGTCGACGTTGTCCTCGCGGGTGCCGACGTAGGTGGCGACCATCCCCTGGTCGGTGAACTGCTCGTTGTAGGACCCGACCGAATAAGCGAGGCCGCGCTTCTCGCGCACCTCGCGGAAGAGGCGCGAGGAGGTGCTGCCGCCGAAGATCGCGTCGAGGACGGCGAGCGGGAAGCGGCGCTGGTCGTCGCGGCGGATCCCGGGAGCGCCGAAGCAGATGTGGTACTGCTCGGTCTCCTTGGATAGGAAGCAGAGGCGGGAGTCATTCGCCAGCGGCACGGCGGAAAGCTGTCCGTGGCCCTCGGCCGGCGGCTGGACGAGCCGCTGCGCCAGCTCGACGATCCGCTCGTGGTCGAGGTGGCCAGCGGCGCCGACGACGATCTGCGGCGCGGTGTAGTGCGCCCGCCGGTAGGCCTCGATGTCCGGGACAGGGACCGAGGCGATCACCTCGGCCTCCCCCAGGACCCGGCGGCCGAGCGGGTGCTCGCCGAAGACGGCCTCGGCGAGGACGTCGTGGACCCGGTCCTGCGGCTCGTCGTCGTACATCGCGATCTCCTCGATCACGACCTGGCGCTCGGAGTCGATGTCCGGGTAGGTCGGCGCCAGCAGCATCTCCGAGAGCAGGTCGAAGACCTCCTCGGTGTGCTCGTCGAGGAAGCGCGCGTGCAGGTGCGTCGTCTCCTTGCCGGTGGCGGCGTTGACCGAGGCCCCGAGGCCGTCGAAGCGCTCGGAGATCTCGATCGCCGAGTAGCGCGCGGTCCCCTTGAACAGCAGGTGCTCGAGGAAGTGCGAGACCCCAGCCTGCGCCGGGGTCTCGTTCCTGGAGCCGGTCCGGACCCAGAGCCCGAGCGCCACGGACCGGACCGAGGGAACCTCCTCGGTCACGACCCGGACGCCCGAGTCCAGGGTGGTGAGCCTGGCGCCGGTCAATTAGCCGCGACGCTCGCGTTCACGCCCGCCGCGACCACCGCGGTCGCGATCCCGGCCGCGACCGCCACGGTCGCCGCCGTTGCGCCGACCGCCGTCGCCGGAGCCGACCGAAGCCAGTTCCTCGGGCGATTTGCCCGCGACCGAGGGGTCATCGGTGAGGCGGAGCCCGATCCGGCCGCGCTCCTTGTCGACCTCGACCACGGTGACGTCGATCTCTTCACCGGCTTTGAGGACGTCGTCGACGGAGTCGACCCGCTCGCCCGGCTTCACGTTGGAGATGTGAAGCAGGCCGTCGGTGCCCTTGACCAGCTCGACGAAGGCGCCGAAGGTCGTCGTCTTCACGACTTTGGCGGAGTCGTAGCGATCGCCGATTTCGGCCTCCTTGGTCATCGAGTTGATGCGGGAGACCGCACCGTCGACGAGGTCGCCGGTGGGCGCGTAGATCCGCACGGTGCCGTCGTCCTCGACGTCGATTTCCGCCTCGAACTCCTCGCAGAGGGCGCGGATCGTTTCCCCGCCTTTGCCGATGACCGCCCCGATCTTCTCCGGGTCGATCTTGATCGACTCGATCGCCGGCGCGTGCTGGGAGAGCTTCTCCCGCGGCCCGTCGATCGCCTCGGCCATCTTGCCGAGAATGAACTGGCGGCCCTTGTTGGCCTGCTCCAGCGCGTCCCGGAGGATGTCGAAGGTGACGCCGGTGATCTTGATGTCCATCTGCAGGGCGGTGATCCCGTCCTTGGTGCCGGCGACCTTGAAGTCCATGTCGCCGAGGTGGTCCTCGACGCCGGCGATGTCGGTGAGG
>JBQCHW010000279.1:0-3122 GCA_051954315.1 Solirubrobacterales bacterium | reverse complement strand
GGTGCGAGACCAGCCGCAGGGCGTCGGAGTCGCGACCGGGCGCGAGGTCGATCACCCGCGGCGGCTCCTGGCGGCGCAGCAGGAAACGCCAGTCGACCTGGCGCAGTTGCATGTTGCGCTCCGGCTCGCGCAAGTCGGAGTCGAGCGGCCGGGCACCCAGTGGTCGCTCGCTCATCGCAAGAGCTCCTCGTAGACGCTGCTAACGCGCGCGGCCATCCCGGCCCGGGTGAAGTTCTGCTCGACCCGCTGGCGGGCCTGCGATCCCAATTGCCCGCGGAGCTCGGGGTCGTCGAGCAGCCGTCGCAGCGCCGCCGCGAGGGCGCGGTGATCGCCGGGCGGGACGAGCAGGCCGCTGCGGCCATCCTCGATCAGCTCTTCGGTGCCGCCGATCGCCGAGCTGACCACAGCGCGGCGCGCCGCCATCGCCTCCATCACCGCCAACGAGGTCCCCTCGTACAACGACGGCAGGGCGAAGACGTCACAGGCGGCGAGCAGCTCCGGGACGTCCTCGCGGCGCCCGAGGAACCGCACCCGCTTGCTGACGCCGAGCTGCTCGGCGAGCCCTTCCAAGCGCGCCCGTTCGGGCCCTTCCCCGGCCAGGGCAAAGACCGCCTCCGGTACTTCGGCGGCCGCTTCGAGCAGGACCGGCAGCCCCTTCTGCTCGCTGAGCCGGGCCGAGGTGAGGACCAGCGGGCGCCCGCTCGCATCGAGCTCCTCGCGCAGCCGCGGCGCCGCCTCGCCCCCGAAGCGCTCGACTTCGACGGCGTTGTGGACGACCTCGATCTTGCCCGCCGGCCAGCCCCAGTCGTCGACCAGGCCGGTGGCGATCTCGCGGGAGACGGCGAGGTAGCGGTCGACCCTGCCCGCCAGCAGTCGCAGCTGCAGTCGCGTCGAGCGGTCCGGGACGTAGGTGGAGATCACCTGGACCGTCCCCAGCACGGCCCGCACGCCGGCGAGGACAGCAGCGGTGAGGCCCCACTTCGCCGCCACCGGCGAGCTCATGTGGGCGTGGAAGACGTCAGGCCGCTCCCGCCGCAGCAGCCGCCGCAGCTCCGGCACCCGCCTGGCGCCGGCCAGCCCGAGCGGCAGGGGCGCGATCGTCCGCACCGGGACGCCCGCCCCTTCAGCGCGCTCGCGAATCGGCTCCACCCCGGCGGCGTCCTCGAGCAGCAGGGTCGGCTGCCAGGCCTCGCGGTCGAGCGCTTCCAGCAGCATCAGCATCGCGTTCTCGGCCCCGCCAAGGACACGGCTATCGGTGTAGAAGAAAGTAGATCGGGCCATGGTGCAACTCGCCGGCGAGCTCTGCCAGCTCGCCCGAATCCTCTGATTCGGCAAGGGCGGCGTCCGCCCCTGCCCAGAAGGCGTAATCGAGGGTGGCACGGTAGAAGAGCGGCGAGCGCCAGGCGCCCAGCCGCTCCAGCAGCGATGCGGCCGCGAAGACCGCGGTCGCGGTGGCGGGCAGCCGCCGGGTGGCCGCCAGCAGCAGCGAGCGCACCGCCAGCCAGGGAGGCGAGCTGTCATCGGGGGCGGCGAGGCGCAGTTCGCCGAAGACCTGCGGGTGGCGGCGGGCCAGGTGCACGGTCGTCCGCCCTTTCGCCAGCGTGTCGCGCTGCAGGCCGCCGAGGTCCTTGTCGTAGGTCTGGTGGGCGAGCGCCCGCGGGTCGTAGCCGAGCTCCACCCCGGCGGCGCGCAGCCGCAGCGCCAGCTCGACGTCCTCGTTGCCGTAGATGCCGAAGGACTCGTCGAAGCCGCCCGCCTCCCCCATCACCTCTGCTCGCAGCGAGGCGTTGCCGGTATAGAAGGAACGGGTGCGGCCGAGGTGCTCGGGGTCCTCGGCGAGCCGTCGCAAATGGAGGTCGAATTTCTCCTTCACGTAGTGGGCGGCGCGCGGGCTGCCGGGCTCGAGCTCGACCGGAACCGCGCCGAGGACGCAGCGGCGGGAGCCGGCCGGATGGTGGGAGCGGTGGCGCTCGACGAACTCGGGGACGACCCGCATGTCGTCGTCGAGGACGATCAGGACCTCGCCGCGGGCCTCGGCGATCGCCGCGTTGCAGGCGGACGCCCTGCCCCGCCCGGCCGGCTCGATCCGGCGCAGCTCGTAGGGCGCCGCGAAGTCGTCGATCATCTCGGCGCTGCCGTCGCTGCAGGCGTCGGTGGCGACGACCACCTCGTAACTCGACGGCTCGACCGACTGCTCCCGCAGCGACTCGAGCGTCCGCCGCAGCGTCTCGCGGCGCTGGTGGGTCGGGATCACCACCGAGACCGCGGGGCTAGCCACCGCCGCCCCCCGCGCGAATCGCGACCGCCTCCTCGTAGACCGCGGTCATCCGCCGCGCCCAGGGGTCCGGCCCGAGGTGGCGCTCGGCGAACCCCCGCGCCCGCCCCCCCAGATCGCGGCGGCCCTCGTCGTCAGCGAGCAGGGTCGCGGTAGTCGCGGCGATCTCGCCCTCGTCGGCGGCGATCGCCAGCGGCGGCTCCTCGTCGAAGCAGTCGTAGCCCTCGCGGCCGCGCGGCGTGGTGACGACAGCCTTACCGGCCGCCATCGCCTGCAGGACCTTCATCCGCATTCCGCCCCCGGTCCGCACCGGCGCCAGCACCACCGCCGCCTCTTCGAGGTGGGGAAGGACGCTGGGGGCGTCGGCGATCACTTCGACCCCGGGCCCGGCGAGGCCGGTGATCTCCGGGGGCGGCGCGGTGCCGACGATCCGCAGCCGCGCGGTCGGGAACCGGGCCCGCACCGCCGGCATGATCTCCCCGGCCAGCCAGTGGGCCGCGTCGCGGTTCGGGGCGTGGGCGAAGTGGCCGACGAAGAGGACCGTCCCGGCAACCACGCGCTCGGGGTCGGCGGCCGGCGGCAGCTCGAGCCCAAAGGGGTCGACCCGCACCCGCGGGCCCACCTCCGGCGCCAGCTCGGCCAGCGTCTCCGCATCGCGGCGGCTGAAGACTTCGACCAGGTCGAAGCGGTTCCAGGCCCGGCGCTGGAACCCGGCCCAGCGGCGCCAGTCGATTTCGCCGAAGGCCCAGCCCGGCCAGCCTCCCGGCGAGACAGGCGGCGGGGTGAACGGCCGCGGGCGCAGCACCTCGTGGTGGGTGAAGACGCTCGGCAGCCCGGCGGGATAGCG
>JBQCHW010000278.1:0-4160 GCA_051954315.1 Solirubrobacterales bacterium | reverse complement strand
CCCCCCCCCCCCCCCCCCCCCCGCCCCCCCCCCCCCGCCCCCCCCCCGGGCGCCCCGGCGCGGGGGGCCGGCGGGGGTTGTGGATGCGATTTTTGGGACTGGGTTCGAGGGGGCGCCGCGGGAGCCGGCGGCTTCGGCGATTGCGGCTATCAATGGGTGTGGGGCGCCGGTGGTGGCTTGCGACATCGCTTCTGGGGTCGATGCCTCTAGCGGCGAGGTGGCCGGGGAGGCTGTGGAGGCGGATGTGACTGTGACCTTTCATGGCGCCAAGCTGGGGCAGCGGGTCGCGCCTGGGAAGTGGCACACCGGGGAGTTGCGGGTGGCGGCGATCGGGATCCCGGATGGGGCGCCCGTGGAGGCGGTCGGGGGGGAGATCGATCCTGTTGTTCTCGACCTTCTGCCGCATCGCGGGGCGCAGTCGACCAAGTTCAGCTCCGGCCAGGTCGGGGTCGCCGGCGGCTCGCGGGGGTTGACCGGGGCGGTGCGGATGACTTCGCTGGCGGCGATCCGGGCTGGGGCCGGTTACGCGACTGTGGCGGTGCCGGCCGACCTCAACCTCGTCTTCGAGATCGCCCAGCCCGAGGTGATGTCGGTTGCCTGTCCCGGCGGCGACGGCTGCTTGGTTCCGGCATCGGAGAAGGCGGTGCTGAGGGTTTTCGAGCGGGCCGCGGCCGGAGTTCTGGGGCCGGGGCTGGGGCGCGATCCGGGCTCGTTCGAGCTGGCGCGATCACTGGTCGACAAGGTCGAGGCGCCGCTGGTGATTGACGCCGACGGGCTCAATGCTTTTGCCGGGCGCCTCGGTGACCTCGCCGGCCGCTCGGCGCCGACGGTGCTGACGCCCCACGCCGGGGAGCTCGGGCGGCTGCTCGAGCGCGAGTCGGGCGAGATCGAGGCCCACCGGCTTGCCGCCGCCAAGGAGGCCGCCCGGGCGGCCGGGGCGATCCTGCTGCTGAAGGGCGACGACACGATCGTCACCGACGGCGACCGCGTCGCGGTCAACGCCCTCTCCGCTCCCGCCCTCGCCACCGCCGGCAGCGGCGACGTCCTCTCCGGGATCACCGCGGCGATGCTCGCCCGCGGCCTCGAGCCCTTCACCGCCGTCTGCGCGGCGGTCGTCGCCCACGCCCGCGCCGGGCGCGAGGCCGCTCGGCGGGTCGGCGCGGCCGAGTCGGTGATCGCGGGGGACGTGATCGACGCCATCCCCTCGGCGCTGCGGCCCGACGGGCCGGTCGAATAACCTCGCGCCGATGAAGAACGCCGGCGAGATCATGGATCGCGAGATCCCCGCCCTGCAGCCGGAGGACGACGCCCGCAAGGCGATCGACCTGCTGGCGAAGACCGACCTCGGCGCCCTGCCGGTGGTCGACGGGGAGCGCAAGCTCGTCGGCATCGTCAGCGAGTCCGACCTGATCCTCAGCGAGGAGGAGTCCGACCTCCACCTGCCGCACTACCTCAACATCATGGGCGGGATCGTCTTCGTCGGCTCGATGAAGGGCTTCGAGGAGCGGCTGGAGAAAGCCTTCGCGACCAAAGTCTCGGAGCTGATGACCGCCGACCCGATCGTCGCCCACGACTACGAGGCGGCCGAGCGAGTGGCGAAGAAAATCGCCGACAACCATCACAACCACCTGCCGGTGGTGGACGGCGACGGGTATTTGGTCGGCATGGTCACCAGGGCCGACGCGCTCGCCGCAGTCCTCGCCGCCGGCGAGTAGCCATGGAGCGGGCGACCGCCCGAATCGACCATGACGCCGTTCGCGCCAACTGCGCGCGGCTGAAGGCGGAGCTGGGGGAGGCGGAGCTATGCGCCGTGGTCAAGGCCGACGGCTACGGGCACGGGGCAGACGCCTGCGCCAGCGCGGCGCTGGCCGGAGGTGCCACTCGCCTCGCGGTCGCCACCGCCGCCGAGGCCGAGGAGATCGGCCGCCGCTTCCAGCACGTACCCCTGCTGACGATGGGCGCGCTGACCGTCGAGGAGGTCGATGACGTGATCTCGACGGGCTCCGAGCTTGCCCTCTGGCGCGAGGAGTTCCGCCGCCTGATCGCCGACCGGGCCCGCGCGCACGGGCACCGGGCCAGGGTCCACGTCAAGTACGACAGCGGCATGGGCCGGCTCGGCAGCCGCGATGCCGCCGAGGTGCTGGAGCTGGTCCGTGCCTGCGCCGCCGACCCCGACCTGGAGCTGGCCGGGATCTGGACCCACTTCGCCACCGCCGACGAACCCGACTCCGACGAGGGCTTCTTCGACGAGCAGCTCGACCGTTTCACCGTCGTTGCCGAGGCCGTCCGCAGGGAGTTTCCCGAGGTGGTGGTCCACGCCGCCAACAGCGCCGCCGTCCTTCGCGACCGCCGCTCTCACTTCGACTTCGCCCGCTGCGGCGTCGCGATCTACGGCCTCGACCCGTTCCAGCGCGACCCGGCCGAGCAGGGGCTGCGGCCGGCACTGACCCTGCGCTCGCACGTCGCCGACGTCAAGCGCTTCCCCGCCGGCGCCAGCGCCGGCTACGGGCGCAAGTGGAGAGCCCCCGAGGACACCTGGGTCGGCGTGATCCCGATCGGCTACGGCGACGGCGTCCGCCGCGCCCTCACCAACAACGCCGACGTCCTCGTCCGCGGTCGCCGCCACCCGCTCGTCGGCACCGTCTCAATGGACAACATCACGATCGACCTCGGCCCTAAGACGGAGATAGCTCCCGGAGACGAGGCGGTGCTGATCGGGCGCCAGGGGGAGGAGCGGATCCTCGCCGAGGAGGTCGCCGCCCGGCTGGAGACGATCAACTACGAGGTGACCTGCGCGATCTCGCCGCGGGTACCACGGAGACCAGGATGAGCACAATCGAGCGACTCAGCGCCGCCCCCGTCGTCGAGGCCACCCGCGCCGCTCTGACCGACGGCGACCCCGCCTGGATCGTCGGCGGCGCCGTCCGCGACGCCGTTCTCGGCCGCGAGGTGACCGACCTCGACCTCGCCGTCGCCGGCGACCCCGGCGCCGCGGCCCGATCAATCGCCAAGGAGATCGGCGAGCACGCCTTCGAGCTCTCGGCCGAGTTCGGCACCTGGCGGGTTGCCGCCGCCGGCCACGGCTGGCAGATCGACGTCACCGCCCTGCGCGGCGGCAGCATCGAGGCCGACCTGGCCGAGCGCGACTTCACGATCGGCGCCGTCGCCGTCCCGCTCGCGGGGGGCGGGCCGCTCGATCCCTATGCCGGCCTCACCGACCTCGCCGACAAGCGCCTCCGCGCGGTCAGCGAGCGGAGCTTCACCGCCGACCCCCTGCGGCTCCTGCGCGCCGCCCGGCTGGCGGCGGAGATGGAGCTGGAGATCGAGCCGCGGACGGTGGCGCTCGCCCACGCCGCCGCCGGCCGCGCCGCCGACCCGGCCGGCGAGCGCCAGCTGACCGAGCTGCGGCAGCTGATGGGCGGCCCCGACCCGCTGCGCGGGCTGCGCCTGCTCGGCGAGCTGGAGCTGACGCCGGTGGTGCTGCCGGAGGTGGCGGCGCTGCAGGGGGTCGAACAGGGGCCGAACCACCACCTCGACGTCCACGACCACACGATCGCCGTGCTCGAGCACACGCTCGAGGTCGAGGGGGACCTCGAGCGCTTCGCCGGCGAGCGCGCCGCCGAGGTCGAGGCGCTGCTGGAAGAGCCGCTCGCCGACGAGCTCAGTCGCCGCACGGCGCTGCGCTTCGGCGCCCTCTTCCACGACATCGCCAAGCCGCAGACCAAGGCCGAACGCGACGGCTTCGTCGGCTTCCGCGGCCACGACCAGGTCGGCGCCGAGGTGATCGCCGAGATCTGCAAGCGCCTGCGCACCAGCCGCAAGCTCAGTCACCACCTGCAGGCGCTGGCCCTGCACCACCTCCGGCTCGGCTTCCTGATTCCGGAGATGCCGCTGCCGCCCCGCCGCGTCCACGCCTACCTTCGCGCCACCGAACCGGTCGCCGTCGACGTCACCCTGCTCACGGTCGCCGACCGCCTCTCCGCCCGGGGGGGCGGCCCGTTCGCGACCGAGGATGCGATCGAGGCCCACCTCGAGCTCGCCCGCGAGATGATCGCCGCGGCGCTCGACTGGCGGCGCGACGGCCCGCCCGCCCCGCTGCTGCGCGGCGACGAGCTGGCGGCCGAGGTCGGGATCGAGCCCGGGCCCGAGCTGGGAGAGCT
>JBQCHW010000277.1:0-4270 GCA_051954315.1 Solirubrobacterales bacterium | reverse complement strand
GTGGCGCTTGTAGATCACGGCCTCGTCGAAGATCTCCCGCGCCCGCGTTCCCTCGTGCAGTTTCACCGGGTCGGCGCCGAGGCGCATCGTCCCGCCCATGTCGGAGACCTCCTTCTGCTCCGGCAGCAGGTCGACGACCGGAAACGGCGTCTCGGGGTCGAACTCGGCCGAGTTGGCGCCGTCCATGCCGGCGACGTGGCGGGCGAACTCGACGACGGCGATCTGCATCCCGAGGCAGATCCCGAGATAGGGGATCGATTTCTCGCGGGCGATTCGCGCGGCTTCGATCTTTCCCTCGATCCCGCGCTCGCCGAAGCCGCCGGGGATCAGGATCCCGTCGCAGCCCTCGAGCTTCTCGGGGTCGAAGTTCTCGGAGTCGACAAGCTCGACCTTGACCCTGACGCCGTGGTGGAAGCCGCCGTGCTCGAGCGCCTCGATCACCGACTTGTAAGCGTCGGCGAGCTGGACGTACTTGCCGACGACGGCGATCCGGACCTCGCCGGTCGCCTCCTCGGCCCGCCGCACCATCTCTTCCCATTCGGCCATGTCGGGAGAGGGAGCCTCCATCCCGAAATGGTCGAGGACGAGGTCATCGACGCCCTCGGCGCGGAAGACGAGCGGCACCTTGTAGATGTTGTCGACGTCGTGGGCGGAGATCACCGCGTCGACGGGAAGGCTGGCGAAGAGGGCGATCTTGCCGCGGATCTCGCGGTCGAGGCGCCCCTCGGAACGGCAGACCAGGGCGTGGGGCTGGATTCCGATCCGGCGCAGCTCGTTGACCGAGTGCTGGGTCGGCTTCGTCTTCAGTTCGCCGGCGTGGCCGACGTACGGGACCAGCGTCAGGTGGACGAACATCGCCCGCTTCGGGCCGAGGTCGGTATAGAGCTGGCGGATCGACTCGAGGAAGGGCAGCGACTCGATGTCGCCAACGGTGCCGCCGATCTCGGTGATCACGAAGTCGACCGACTGCGACTCGGCGACGATGAGGATTTTCTGCTTGATCTCGTTGGTGATGTGCGGGATCACCTGCACGGTGGCGCCGAGGTAGTCGCCGCGGCGCTCGCGCTTGATCACCGAGTTGTAAACCGCCCCGGCGGTGACGTTGGAGGCGCGGGTCGCGTTCTCGTCGGTGAAGCGCTCGTAGTGGCCGAGGTCGAGATCGGTCTCCGCCCCGTCCTCGGTGACGAACACCTCGCCGTGCTGGAACGGGCTCATCGTCCCCGGATCGACGTTGATGTAGGGGTCGAACTTCTGCAGCTGGACCCGGTAGCCGCGGGAGACGAGGAGGCGGCCGATCGACGCCGCGGTGATGCCCTTGCCGAGGGCCGAGACGACGCCGCCGGTGACGAAGAATAACCGCGTGTCGCCTTTGTTCCCTGGACTCATGCTCTGCCGAGCGAGTCTAGCCAGCGCAGGGGCGGAACCGAATCGATGGTTGCGGAAATTGAGCGAATCTCTCCGTAGATCGTCAGCGCCAGGACCACCGCCAGGGCCGTGAGCCGCCCATCCGGGCCGAGCACGGTCAGTAACCAGACCCCGGCGATCGCCCCGATCAGGTTCGAGCCGGTGTCCCCCAGCATCGCCTTCTCCCCCAGCGTCAGCCAGGAGCCGACCAGCACCGGCCCGGCGAAGATCCCCAGCAGTTCGAGCGGCTCGAAGGTCCAGGCGCCGAGACAGAGGCCGCCGGCGAGCAGCGCCAGCGCCTTCTCCGCCCGTCCCGGCCGCAGGTCAAGCAGGTTGAAGAGGTTGGTGGTGAGGATCAGCAAGGCGATGTCGGCGAGGTAGCGCCAGGATTCGAGGCCTCGGCCGGAGACCACGTAAGCGGCAAGCGCCAGCGCCCCGATCGCCTTGATCGCCCCAGTCGAGAGCGAACCGCTCCGCAGCGCCCCCCAGTGCCCGCGCCAGCCGCGCGGCGTCGCCACCGCCTCGCCACGCCCGAGCGCGTCGTCGAGGAAGCCGAGGAAGACGATCCCGAGCAGATAGGGCAGCCACTGCCGCAGCCCCGGCTCGAGCAGGTCGAGGTCGGCGCGGTCGTTGAGGAAGGCGAGGGGCGCTAGCGTCACCAGCGCCGCGGTCGCCAGCACCGCCCCGAGCGGGAAGGCGAGCAGGGCGCCGCGATAGTTCTCCCGCACCAGCCCGGCGTCGCGCAGCCCGCGCGCTCCGGCGGGAACCAGGAACAGCGAGATCGCGATCGCCAGCGGGAAGCCGACCCAGTACATCGGCGCTACTTGCCCTCCGTCAGCAGGTCCGGGAGCAACCGGTCGGCGCTGCCCTTGACCCCGAAGCTGCCCTCGGCGCCGAGCATCGCGAAGACCATCGCCAGCTGGCCGGCCGTGAGGTCGACGTCGTCGACGCTCGAGAGGTCGTTGGACTGGAAGAAGGAGATCGAGGACGGTTCGGTCGTCGTCGCCTCGATCCCCACCGCCGGGATCCGGGTCGCGGTCATCCCGCTCATCAGCGCCGACTCGAGCTGGCCGGCGCGCGAGCGCTGCACCGGCCCCATGTCTTCGGGCTGGTCGCGGACGACGATCACCCCGTCAAGACCGCCGAAGGTGCCGCTGGCGCGCGAGAAGAGCTGGCCCCGGACCACTTCGGGCAGGGTGCCGCCGAGCACCAGCTGCCGTCCCAGACCCGTCCCTAGTTCGGTCAGGGCATCCGGGTTCGTCCGCAGGTCGGCGAAGCGCGTCTTCGCCAGGTCGGTCGCGAGGCCGTTGATGTCCACCGGCTCGCGCACCACCCCCACCCCGACTAGCTTCGCTCCGGTCGGTCCGAGCGCGTCCTCGACATCGCCGGTGAGGTCGCTCGGCAGGCCGCCGAGGGCGACGATCGCGAACCGTCGCCCCGCCAGCCGGTCCCGGGTCAGCACCGGGTAGACCCGTTCGCCGAATTCGTCCGCGCGGCCGAGTTCAGCGCTGAGGTCGTCGGCCTGCGAGCGGGCGTCCTGGAGGTTGCCGACGAGGCTGTGCTCGAGGTCCTTGCGAGTGTTGGTCAGCGCGTCGCCGCCGAACTCGGCGCCGATCAGGATCCCGATCGCCAGGGCGAGAAAGACGGCGACCAGCGAGGCAGCGTGGTAGCGGGCGGAGTAACCCATTCGGAGGGAAGGCTAGTCGGCTCCCAGCGGAGCGTCAGATGCCGAGCCAGATCCGGATCTTCAGCCAGACCAGTTCCCAGACGTCGTTGAGGGCGGGCGAGGTGATCACGAGGATCGTCAGCAGGATCAGGAAGGCGACCATGAAGAAGGCCAATGGCGCCAGCGCCGAGCTCGGGTTGTAGAGCCGGCTCACCCCCTTGGCGTCGACCAGCCGCTCACCGATCCGCAGCCGCGTGAGAAAGGTCGAGGACATGCCGCCGCGCTTGCGGTCGAGGAACTCGACCAGGTTGAAGTGCGCGCCGACGCTGACGATCAACGTCGCCCCCTTCTCGTAGGCCATCAACATCGCCACGTCCTCGCTGGTGCCCGCCGCCGGGATCACCTGGTGGTCGAGGCCGGCCTCCAGCAGTCGCTCGCGCCCCGGCGCCCGGCCGTCGGGGTAGGCGTGGACGATCAGCTCAGCGCCGCAACGCAGCGCGGCGTCGCTGGCGGAGTCCATGTCGCCGACGATCATGTCGGGCTTCAGTCCCGCCTCGAGGATGCCGTCGGCGCCACCGTCGACGGCGACGATCAGCGGCCGCACATCGCGGATGTATGCGCGCAGCGCTTTCAGGTCGCGGCGGTGGCGCTCGCCGCGGACGACGATCAGCACGTGGCGGTCGCGGAAGCTGGCCCGGGTCGGCGGGAAGGCGATGTTGCCGGTAAGCAGGTCGGTCTCTTCGCGCACGTGGGCGACCGTGTTCTCGGCGAATTCCCCCAGCGCCTCGTCGATCCGCTGGCGGTGTTCCTGCATCTCGCGCTCGAGCTCGGCGACCCGCAGGCGGCGGCCCTCGGCAACCTTCTCATCGCCGATGTAGATCGTGCCCTCGGCAATCCGCACCCGGTCGCCGTCCTTGAGCTGCTCGAAGAGGTTGCCGCCTGGAGCGTCGACGAGGGCGATGCCGGCGCGGGCGAGCATCAGCGGCCCAGCGTTGGGATAGCGGCCCGACGAGGATGGCGCTGCGTTTAAGACCGCGACGACACCGGCTTCGATCAGCTCCTCGGCGGCGATCCGGTCGATGTCGGCATGGTTGATGACCGCGACCTCGCCAGGCCGCAGCCGCTTGACCAAGTGCTTCGTCCGCTCCCCAAGGCGCGCGGTGCCTTCGATCGGCGCATCGGCTCGCGCGCCGTTCCTAC
>JBQCHW010000276.1:0-4083 GCA_051954315.1 Solirubrobacterales bacterium | reverse complement strand
CTCGAAGCCAGGATAGCTGACGGCGGCGGCATCCATGCCTCGGACCTCGACGCCTTCCTCGGAGGCGAGGCCGGCGATCGCGCCGAGCATGGCGATGCGGTGGTCGCCGTGGGAGTCGATCGTGCCGCCGCGCAGGCGTCCGGTGCCCTCGATCACCATCCCGTCCGCGGTCGGCTCGACCTTGCCGCCCAGCGCCCGCAGCGCCGCGGTGACGGTCTCGATCCGGTCGGACTCCTTGCGCCGCAGCTCCTCGGCGTCGCGGATGGTGGTCGTCCCCTCGGCAAAGCAAGCGGCGAGGGCGACCAGCGGGAGCTCGTCGATCGCGAGGGGGATCTCGGCGCCGCCGACCTCGGTGGCCTGGAGAGGCGCGGAGCGGACGCGGAGGGTGGCTTTGCGCTCACCGCCGCCTTCAACTTCCCTCTCGCGCTCGATCTCGACGCCCATCCGTTCGAGAATGGACAAGAGGCCGGTGCGGGTCGGGTTGACGCCGACCGATTCCAACTCGATCTCGCTGCCAGGGACGAGAACAGCAGCAATGAGGAAGAAGGCGGCCGAGGAGATATCGGCGGGGATGAGGAGGTCGTCAGGTTCCAGCTGCTCCACCGGGCGCACGACCACGGCATTGTCTACACGCTCGATCGAGGCACCCGCCGCGGCGAGCATGCGCTCGGTGTGGTCGCGGCTCGGGAGTGGCTCGACGATCCGGGTCTGGCCACCGGCGAGCAGTCCGGCAAAAAGCAGGCAGGACTTCACCTGGGCGCTGGCGATCGGCATCTCGTAGTCAGTCGAGTGCAAAGAGGTCCCCTCGATCTCCAGCGGCGGCAGCCGGTCATCGCGGCAGCTCAAGTTCGCGCCCATCCGGCGCAGCGGCACCGCGATGCGATCGACCGGGCGCCGGCGGATCGACTCGTCGCCGTCGAGCGTCCAGTGGCCGCCCTCTTGCCCCGCCAGCCATCCGGGCAGCAACCGCAGCAGCGTCCCGGCATTGCCGACGTCGATGGTCGCCGGCTTCGCTCCGCGAAGGCCGACTCCCCGGATCCGCAGCTGAAGACCTCGCGCTCCCGCGGTTCCCCCCTCCTTACCCAGCCCTTCCTCGACCACGTCCGCGCCCAGCGCCTTGACCGCCTCGAGCGTCGACCGCGTATCCGCCGCATCGAGGTAACCCTCAACCACCGTCTCCCCCTCACCCATCGCCGCGATCAGCGCCGCCCGGTGCGAGATCGACTTGTCCGAGGGCGGTCGCAGCGCACCGCGCAGGGGTCCCGAGGGCTCGAAGCGGGTCATGCCGGCGACCCTATTCGCCGCTGCCGTCGCCGAGGACGGTGACGGTGTGGCCTAGGTCTCGCACCAGCTGCTCGGCCTTGCCGGCCTGCTCGTCGCCGGCCACCCAGAGGGAGACGGCGCCGGAGGTCATGTCGGGGGCGGGGTGCAGGGCCATGTCCTCGATGTTGACGCCGGCCTCGCCTAGAGCGAGGGCCAGCTCGGCGATCGTGCCGGGCTTGTTGGCGACGACGATCCGCAGCTCGCGCAGCGGGCCGGCCGCGGACTCGGCTTCGAGCAGGCGCTGGCGCGACTCGCCGGCCTCGGCGTGCCAGGAGGCCAGTGCCTCACGGTCGCCTTCGCGGATCAGCTGCGCGGCGTGGCGCAGACGCTCGCCGACCGAGTCGACCGAGCGCGCCACCGCCTCCCGGTTGGTGGCGAAGATGTCGGCCCAGATCATCGGGTTCGAACCCGCCACCCGGGTCATGTCGCGGAAGCTCGGGCCGACGTCGGGCAGGCGTTCGGTGTCCTGGGTCAGCGAGTCGGCCGCCTCGCAGGCGAGGACGTTTGCCAGCACGTGCGGCAGGTGACTGATCGCCGCCATCAGGCGGTCGTGGCCCTCGGGGTCGATCGCCTGCGGCCGCGCCCCCAGCGCCGAGAGCGTCCGCTGCAGGCGGTCGTAGAGCAGGCCGCTGGTCTGCTCTGTCGGGGTCAGGTACCAGCGGGCGCCCTCGAAGAGGTCCTCGCGGGCGTTCTCGACCCCGGCCGTCTCCGCCCCGGCCAGCGGGTGGCCGCCGATGAAGCGCTCGTCGCCCCCGACCGCCTCGACCAGCTCGCCCTTGGTCGAGCCGACGTCGGTGACGACGGTCTCGGGCCCAGACGCCGCCAGCGCCTCGCGTGCCTGCTGCGGCAGCGTCGCCACCGGCGCGCAGCAGAAGACGACGTCGGCCCCCCCGCAGGCCTCGGCCAGCGAGCTGGCGGCGCGGTCGATCGCCCCCAGCTCGACCGCCCGGGCGAGCCGCTCGGGGCTGCGCCCGCAGCCGACGACCTCCGCCTCCAGCCGCCGCCGCGCGGCGAGCCCGATCGAGCCTCCGATCAGGCCCACCCCGAGGACGGCGATCTTCATGGACGAGGGCGCGGCCTCAAAGGCCGCGCCGCGCCTCCACCGCCGAAGCGAACCGCTCCAGCGCCGAGACGGTGTCCTCCCAATCGATGCAGGCGTCGGTGATCGACTGCCCGTAGACGAGCTCCTCACCCGGCACCAGGTTCTGCCGCCCCTCGACCAGGAACGACTCCAGCATCACGCCGACGATCGCCTTGTTGCCGTCCGCCACCTGGTCGGCGATGTCCCCCGCGGCGAAGAACTGCTTCTCCGGGTCCTTGCCGCTGTTGTCGTGGGAGGCGTCGATGACCAGTCGCTCCGGCCGCCCGGCAACGCCGAGCGTGACCAGCGCGTCTTCGACCTCCGGCGGGTGGTAGTTCGGCTGGCCGTGGCCGCCGCGCAGGATGATGTGGCAGTCCGGGTTGCCGGTCGTGTGCAGGATCGCCGGCGCGCCGGCGTCGTCGATCCCGGCGAAGGCGTGGGAGGCCGCCGCCGCCCGCACCGCGGCGACCGCGATCTGGATGTTGCCGTCGGTTCGGTTCTTGAACCCGATCGGCATCGAGAGCCCGCTGGCCAGCTGGCGGTGCGTCTGGCTCTCCGAGGTCCGCGCCCCGATCGCCCCCCAGGCGACGCAGTCCGCGATGTACTGCGGGGTGATCGGATCGAGGAACTCGCAGCCGACCGGCAGCCCCGTGTCCAGCACCTCCAGCAGCAGTTTCCGCGCGATCCGCAGCCCGGCGTTGACGTCGCCGCTTTCGTCGAGGTGCGGGTCGTTGATCAGCCCCTTCCACCCCGTCGTCGTCCGCGGCTTCTCGAAGTAGACCCGCATCACCACGAGGATGTCCTCGCGCAGCTGGCGAGCCACCGCGCTCAGCTTCGTCGCGTACTCCATCGCCGCTTTCGGGTCGTGGACGCTGCAGGGGCCGACCACGACCATCAGCCGCGGGTCTTCCCCGTTCAGCACCTTCCGCACTTCCTCGCGGCCGCGGACGACCGCTTTCGCCCGCTCCTCCCCGAGCGGCAGCTCCGCCAGGAGCCTTTCGGGCGGCGCCAACTCGACGATTTTCCCGATCCGCGTATCGCGGACGCCGTCTCGTTTCGCCCCCTCCATTCCGATGAACATTTTGCCTTCGCCTTTCTCCAAAGCCATGAGATCGTACTTTCTGGTCGCTCGCTGTCGGGCTGGTTCGGCGCGCGAGCAGACCACTACGCGAGGAACGGCGCCCGGCCGGAAGATCTGAGGTCTTCGGGCGGCGCGACGCCGCCAGGCCGAACGCCTAGCTAAATCGCCAATACCGGTAGGTGAGGTGGGCTGGCGCGACGGCAGCGTCGAGCGCCCTGGTGCTGCCCGCGGATGTGAATTTGTCCAACCTCACGTTGCCCGAGGTTGTACCACGGGCGCGCGGTTAGTCAAGTTTTTCCGATGCGATAGGGCGCGGCGGCGGGCGCGGGCCAGTGCCCTTGCGCGGGGGCTCGTGGAGATGGCCTGGGTGCTCCGCACCATCTGGTCGGCCGCCGCGGCCGGCAGCGGGCGCGAGATCAGGTAGCCCTGGACGAGTTGGACCCCGAGCCGTTCGAGGTCGCGCAGCTGCTCGGGGTGCTCGATCCCCTCGGCGACGGCCTGCAGGTCGAGCGCCTGCGAGAGCTCCATGACGGCGCGCAGCAGCTTCAGGCGGTGCTCCCGGTCCTCCGCCTGAGGAGCGAAGGCGCGGTCGATCTTG
>JBQCHW010000275.1:0-6505 GCA_051954315.1 Solirubrobacterales bacterium | reverse complement strand
GGCCGTCTTCCCCCACGCGGCGTTGCTGCGTCACGCTTTCGCGCATTGCGCAAGATTCCCCACTGCTGCCTCCCGTAGGAGTCTGGGCCGTGTCTCAGTCCCAGTGTGGCTGATCGTCCTCTCAGACCAGCTACCCATCGTTGCCTTGGTAGGCCGTTACCCCACCAACAAGCTAATGGGCCGCGAGCCCCTCCCAATGCGGAGGCCGAAGCTTCCTTTAGCGAACAGGCTTACACCTGTGCGCCACATCCGGTATTAGCCCGAGTTTCCTCGGGTTGTCCCGGTCATCGGGGCAGGTTACTCACGTGTTACTCACCCGTTCGCGGCTTTGCCCCAGGGCAAGCCCTGGTTCGTCGCACCACTTGCATGTGTTAAGCACGCCGCCAGCGTTCGTCCTGAGCCAGGATCAAACTCTCCGTAAAATTTACTTCAACAGAGAGCCTGTCATATCTCAGTTGGCCGTCGAGTACACAAGTACGACGACCGACATGACGAGGTAAATCAAGACCATCCGGCACGCTGGCGCACCGAATGGGTCGGGCTTCAAACATTCCGCAGATCGTTGCTCAGATCCGCGGAGTGCACGCTGCTCAGTTTTCAAAGACCACTGCGCCTCCGCGACGGGTCTCGTCGCTCTCAGCGCTCGAGGCCGCATGACGGCCTCAAGAGGGCAAAGCAATATAGCACTGCCTGCGGGGGGTGTCTAGGGGGTGGCCCGTAGGCGACAGAAGCGTCGCTTCCCCACTTGCAGAACTCTGCCGTCGAGGCTATCAACCTCGCGGTCGAGCGGCTCCGCGGGCACGGGGTCGCCGTCAAGCTTGACCCCGCCCTGCTGGAGCAGTCGCCGGCCCTCGCTGCTGCTGAGGCCGAAGGCGCCGGCGATCAGGCGCGGCAGGTGGACGAGACCGTTGCCGTCGGCCCGGTAGGCGCCGAGCTCGACCTCGGGCATCTGGTCGGGCGGCGCGTGCTGCACGAAGACCCGGTTGAAGTGCTCCTCGGCGCCTTTCCCGGCGCCCTCGCCGTGGAAGCGGTCGACCAGCCGCCGCCCCAGCTCCCGCTTGGCCTCGTTCGGCGGCCCCTGCGGCTGCTCCGTCCCCAGCAGCAGCCGGTAGTACTCGGCCATCGCCTCGTCGGGGATGCTCATCAGCTTGCCGAACATCTCCTCCGGCGCGTCGGTGACGCCGACGTAGTTGCCGAGCGACTTGCTCATCTTCTGGACCCCGTCGGTGCCGACCAGGATCGGCAGGGTCATGATCGACTGCGGCGGCTGCCCGTAGGCCCCCTGGACATCACGCCCGAAGAGGAGGTTGAACTTTTGGTCGGTGCCGCCGAGCTCGATGTCGGCCTCGACCGCGACCGAGTCGTAGCCCTGCAGCAGCGGGTAGAGCAGCTCCAGCGCCGCGATCGGCTGGCTCGCCGCCATCCGCTTCTGGAAGTCGTCGCGCTCGAGCAGTCGCGCCACCGTCGTCTGCGCCAGCAGGCCGAGGAGCGCCTCGGGCTCCATCCGCAGCCACTCGCTGTTGCGGCGGACCTCGGTCCGCTCGCGGTCGAGGATCTTGAACGCCTGCTCCTGGTAGGTGGCGGCGTTGCTCTCGATCTCCTCAGGCGTCGGCACCGGCCGGGTCGCCGAGCGCCCGCTCGGGTCGCCAACCTGGGCGGTGAAGTCGCCGATGATCAGGACGACCGTGTGGCCGGCCCGCTGGAACTCGGCCAGCTTCTCGAGGACGACCGTGTGGCCGAGGTGGATGTCGGCCGTGGTGGGGTCGATCCCGAGCTTCACGCGCAGCGGTTTTCCGCTCTGCAACTGCTCGGCGAGCCGCCCCTCGGGCAGCACGTCGACCGCGTTACGCGTCAGGTCGGGCACGGCGGCAATGCTAGACTGCCGCCTTCGCTCGGCGCCTCTTCAGGACGTCGAGCCTTTTTCGTAGCGCTTCTTCTAGATGGCTGTCCTAGGACTCAAACGCCGGAGCAACGGCGGCGGTGAGACCCCGCCTCCCCCTCCGCCCCCGATCTCTGCCACCGCGCCGGGACCGCCCTCGCCTCCCCAGAAGTCGAAGCCGCGGCTGAAGAAGCTGCGCATCCTCTTCGTCCTGCTCGGGCTCGGCGTGCTCGCCGTCGTCTCGATGATCTTCGGGATGATGGCCGCGGTCTCGACCGACCTGCCGGCGATCTACAACTTCGCCCAGTACAAGGCATCTAAGAACAGCGAGGTCCTCGACTCCAACGGCGAACCGATCGGGACGCTGACCAGCGACCAGAACAAAATCCTCCTCAGCTCCTCGCAGATCTCCCCCAACGTCAAGAACGCGGTGGTCTCGATCGAGGACGCCCGCTTCTACGAGCACAACGGCGTCGACTTCCAGGGGATCGGGCGCGCGCTGGTCAAAGACATCCTCAGCCAGAGCGCGGCCCAGGGCGCCTCGACGATCACCGAGCAGTTCGTTAAGAACGCGCTCGAAGCCGAAGGCAGCCGCACGGTCCTGGAGAAGTTCCGCGAGGCGGCGCTCGCCTACCGGCTCGAGCGCCACTGGAGCAAGGACAAGATCCTCACCCAGTACCTGAACACGATCTACTTCGGCGAGGGCGCCTACGGGATCGAGGCGGCGGCGCGGACCTACTTCGGCGAGGCCCACCCCGGCTGCGGAACCCCGACCGAACCCTGCGCGTCGGTTCTCGAGCCCTGGGAGGCGGCGACGTTGGCGGCGATCATCTCCTCGCCTTCGGCCTACGACCCCAAGGTCTACCCCGAAAACTCGCTTGAACGGCGCAACCTGGTGCTCGAAAAAATGGCCGAACAGGGCTACATCACCGAGGAACAGATGCGGGAAGGCCAGGAACAGGCGCTGCCCTCGCCGAGCAGCATCGAGCCGCCGACCCTCGACTCGCGCGCCCCCTACTTCACCGCCTACCTGCGGCAGCAGCTGGTCGAACGCTACGGCGCCTCGAAGGCCTTCTTCGGCGGCCTCAAAGTCAAGTCGACCCTCGACCTGCAGCTGCAGGAAAAGGCCGAAGAAGCGGTCAACAGCTACCTCGGGTACTCGCCGGCGACCGCCTCGGTGGTGGTGATCGACAACCGCAACGCCGCGATCAAGGCGATGGTCGGCGGTCCCGATTTCGCAACGAAGCCGTTCAACCTGGCGACCCAGGGACACCGCCAGCCGGGCTCCTCGATCAAGCCCTTCACCCTGATCACCGCCCTGGAAGAGGGGATCTCGCCCTACACGGTCTATCCCTCCGAACAGCGGACCTTCCACTTCGGCAAGAAGGGCAGGGAAGTCTTCGAAGTCTCCAACGACGAGGACTCCTACCTCGGCTCCTGCGACATCGTCTGCGCGACGACCTACTCGGACAACTCGATCTACGCCGCGCTCGCCCTGGAAGGGCTGAAGGGGAAGACGGTGCAGCAGCGCACCCGCTCGATCGCCTCGACCGCTCACAAGGCGGGCTACGCCGACCCGATCTCGACCAACCCGGCGATGGTCCTCGGCGGCCTCAAAGAAGGCGTCACCCCGCTCGGCTGGGCCTACGCCTACAGCACGATCGGCAACAACGGCGACCGCGTCAGCGGCACCCTGGCGCCGCGGCCCGGCGACAGCCCCGTCGCCTACACCGAAGTGACGAACAACGACGGCGACCTGATCAAGGGCGGCGACAACGACTCGATTCACACGCAGGTCTTCGACGAAGAAAACATCAAGACGGCGAAGAGCATCCTCGAAACCGTCGTCTCCGGTGGCACCGGCACCAACGCCCAGATCGGCGCCGAAGGCCAGTGGGGCAAGACGGGGACGACCGAGAACAACGGCGACGCCTGGTTCTGCGGCGGCGTCGCCGACGAAGTCACCGCCTGCGTCTGGGTCGGCTACCCCGACACGACGACGCCGATGACGACGCTCTACAACGGCGGCCCGGTGATGGGCGGCACCTTCCCGGCCCTGATCTGGGCGAGCGTGATATCTGCCTGGCGCGACATCCAGGCCGAACATGCGGCCGAAAAAGCAGCGCGCAAGGCGGCGCGGGGCGAAGACGAAGGCGACGAATCCGGGGAAGCCGGCGAATCGTCCGAATACGAATACGAAGCGCCGGAAGCCGAAGGCGAAGGGGAATACGAAGCCCCGGTCGAACCGGAAGCCGGCGGCGGCGAAACCGAACCGGGCCCGGTCGAAACGCCGGAACCCGAAGAAGCGGCGCCGGAAGAAGCAACCCCCGAAGCCGCGCCCGAAGAAGCCGCGCCGGAAACCGGCGGCGGCGTCACCGCCGGCTGACTCCGAACTTCACCTCGCTATAGCGAGGACAACTTCGGCCGCGGGCGCGAGACGTTGCGGTTGCCGACGGCGCAGAAGCGCCACGGGTTCTCGACCGCTTTGGTGATGCCGATGCGGGGCCCGGTGACGATCTCGGGGCGCTCACACTCGGGCTCCAGCAGCAGGAAGGGCTCCTCGCTGAGGTCGCGTTCGTTGTCGCTCAAGTCGATCCCCAGCGCCTCGGTCAGCTTGCCGGGGCCTGAGCAGAGGTCGTGATCGGGCTTGGGGCCGCGGCGATCGCGCATCGCCTCGATCCCGTCGGTCGGTTCCAGCGCCCGGATCAGCACCGCGGCAGCCTCGCCCTCCGGTTCGGCGACGGCGTTGAGGAGGCTGTGGATCCCGTAGGAGAGGTAGACGTAGGCGTAGCCGGGCGGGCCGAAGAGGACCTTGGTCCGCTCGGTCAGACCGACGTAGGCATGGCAGGCGGGGTCGTCGGCCTCGTAGCTCTCGGTCTCGACGATGACACCGCCGCAGCCCTCGTAGAGGAGCGTGCAGCCGATCAGGTCACGGGCCACATCGTGGACAGACCTGTCGAAGAATTCGCGCTCGAGGCGCTTCAGGAACGCCCCTCTGCGACCCGGGCCTGGATCGCGGCGAGGGTCTCCCCCGCCTCCTCCAGCTGCTTGGCCAGGGCGGTCGAGCCAGTGCCGCCGGCGATCCGCTTCGACTCCAGCCAGCTGCTGCGCTGCAGCACCTCGTAGTAGGAGTCGTCGAGGTGCTCGGAGCGCTCCCGCAGCTCCTCGGGGGTCAGTTCGGAGAGAGACTTATTGCGCTCGACTGCGTCACGGACGAGGCCGCCGACGATCCCGTGCGCCTCGCGGAACGGGACCCCGCGGCGGACCAGCAGGTCGGCGACCTCGGTCGCCGCCAGCATCTCGTCGCCGGAGGCCTCCTCCATGCGCTCGCGGCGGAACTCGATCCCGTCGAGCATCCCGGCGGTCGCGTCGAGGCAGGCCTCGAGCGTGTCGATCGCGTCGAAGAGTGGCTCCTTGTCCTCCTGCATGTCCTTGCCGTAGGTGAGCGGCAGCGCGTGCATCACCCCGAGGAGGGTCTGCAGCGAGGCGGCGACCCGGGGGCTCTTCGCCCGCAGGAGCTCGGCCGAATCGGGGTTCTTCTTCTGCGGCATGATCGAGGAGCCGGAGGAGAAGGTCTCGTCGAGCTCGCAGAAGCCGAACTCGCTGCTCGACCAGATGACGATTTCCGAGCCGAAGCGAGAGAGGTGCATCGCGCAGGTCGAAGCCGCGTTCAGGTAATCGAGGACGAAGTCGCGGTTGGAGGAGCCGTCGATCGAGTTGTGGGAGACGTGGGCGAAGCCGAGGTCGGCGGCGACCGACTCGCGGTCGATCTCCCAATTGACGCCGGCGAGGGCGCCCGAGCCGAGCGGCATCACCGAGGCGCTGTCGAGGGCGAACTGGAAGCGGAGGACGTCGCGGGCCAGCATCCAGAAGTAAGCGAGCAAATGGTGGCCGAGGTAGACCGGCTGGGCGCGCTGCAGGTGGGTGTAGCCGGGCATCGTCCAGTCCTTGTGCGACTCGGCGAGGTCGAGGAGGCGTTGCATCGCCGCCCCGCAGAGCTCGATCGCCCTCAAGGAATGCGCCTGGACGACCATCGCCACGTCGGTCGCGACCTGGTCGTTGCGCGAGCGGCCGGTGTGGAGCTTGCCGGCGAGCGGGCCGATCTCCTCGCCGAGCAGGCGCTCGATCGCCATGTGGATGTCCTCGTCGGCGGGCTCGAACTCGAAGCCGTGCTCGGCCATGCGGGCGCGGACCCGGTCGAGCCCCCCCTCGATCTGCCCCAGCTCGTCCTCGGTGAGGACGCCGATCCCGCAGAGGCCGCGGGCGTGCGCCTTCGACTGGTCGATGTCGTAGGGCGCCAGCCAGGAATCGAAGGCCAGCGAGCGGTTGAGGCGCCAGAAGCGGGGGTCCGGCTCTTTGCGGAAGCGCGACATGGGCGGGCGATTATGCCGCTAGAGGGCCTGGCCGAGGGCAATGGCGAGCTCTTGGCAGACGCGCTCCACCTGCGCCTCGCTCATCGCCGGGAAGAACGGCAGCGCCAGCGAGGCGGCCGCGGCGGCTTCGGCGACCGGGAACTGGCCCTCGCGGTAGCCGAGCTCGCGCAGGTGCGGGAAGAGGTGGATGCAGGGCAGGTATGCCTTGGAGGCGACGCCGCGCTCAGCGAGGCGGGCGATCGTCGCATCGCGG
>JBQCHW010000274.1:0-6360 GCA_051954315.1 Solirubrobacterales bacterium | reverse complement strand
TGGTCGTCGGCGCCGAGGGTGAGGAACGGCTTGATCGCGATCCCCGATTCGCCGGCACCGGAGATTTCGTTGGCGAAGATTTCGTTGAAATCGTTTTCGATCAGGATGCCGTTGTCGGCAGGATCGGCAATCACGTTTTCTTCGATCAGGTTCCCGATCCCACTGCCTTCGGTATCGCCCCACGCGCGTATTCCGGTTTCACCGCCGGTGATGCTGTTGCCGGCGATCACCGCTCCGGTGCTGTGGTTTTCGATCCCGACCTGCGACGCCTCGACCGAGTTGTCTACGAATTCGGCGGTGTCGGCCACTTCCGTGATGCCTCCCGAAGAGGCCGCGATCCCGGTGGAGGGCGGGGCGAGGCCGGCGCTGTCGTCGAGGCTGCGTCCGATCCGGTTGCCTTCCACCGTTAGGGCGAGCGCCGGGTTGCCACCGTTGCCGGCGAAGACGCCGTAGGTCCCACCGTGAATCTGGTTGGCCTGACCGGGTTCCGGGCCACCGATCGTGACGCCGTCGGCACTGCCGACCCTGATCCCGCTCGGGGCCGCTTCGGCGAAGGCATCGCCTTCTGCGTCGATGCCGATGTAGTTGCCCTCGATCAGGGTCGGGCCGGTCGCCGGGAGCTCTTCTTCCAGTTCAGTGCCCTGCAGGTCGATCGCGGCCAAGTTGCCGAAGCCTCCGCTGGCGAAGACGTTGCAGCCAAGATCGCACGCCGAGGTTCCCGCGCCCGGGTTGCCGACGTCGGCGCCGACCTGGTTGTCGGTGGCGGGAACGCTGTCCAGGGCTTCTTTCTTGTCCGCGATCACCAGGTCCCGCCCGTTCAAAGCAGGCGTGGTCCCGTCCGGCTCGACCCCGAAGTAGTTGCCGAGGACCGTGCCGGAGCTTGCCCCGCGAAGGATCAAGCCGCTGTTGGTGTTGCCGAAGACGTTGCGGTCGGCAGGCGTGGTGCCGCCGATCACCGCTTTGTCAGCGTGCGGCGCGACGAAGATGCCGTAGGGCTGTTCACCAGCGCCTTCGGTGCCGTCGACCTCGAACCCGATCCAGTTGCCATGGGCCTCGAATTCTTCCGCTTCGACCGCGATCCCAATCTGGAATTCGCTGATCGCGAGGCCGTCGATCTCCACACCCGGAGCCTTGACTTCGAACCTCGATTCCCCGCTGACTCCCACGCACGGAACTACAACGCCGGGGTCAGGTTCGCAGCGGCCGTCGATCGTCACCGTGTCTTCGATGTCGGGAAGGAAGAAGGGAACAATCGTGCTGTCAGCCACTTCCCCGTCGAAATCGCTGCTGAAGACGATTTCGTCGTCGACGCTGGTGGATTCGTTCGACAGTTCCATCGCTGCCCGCAAGGTGCATTCCGCATCGACGGCGACCGCCGGGCATTCCACCCCCGGTTCCGTCTTGTCCAGGTCTTCGGTCGAGTTGACCGTGTAGACAGCGGCAGAGGCCGCAGCCGGCAGCGCGAGGATGAGCAGGGACGCGAGGAGCGCCAGGGCGGCGCGGCGGAAGAAGGTCATGCGGCTGACCCTATCCGGCGCGGGCGGATGCCGGAAAGGTCTGGCCGGAAGGCCTAATCAGTCGGAGAAGGGCAGGCCGGGGCCGCTGCGCTGCCACTCGACCTGGCCGCGACCCTCGGCGGCGGAGCGGCCGACGATGTCGTCCCACTCGTGGAGCATCCGCTTCAGCTGGGCGACCGCCTCGGGCGGGTGGGCGGCGACCTCGGCGGCGAGATCGAGCGTCGCCTGCTCGGTGCTTGCGGCGGGAGCGACGCGGTTGACGAGGCCGAGCCGCAGCGCCTCGTCAGCGCCGACCGTGCGCGAACTCAAGAGCAGGTACTTGGCGGCGGCGAGGCCGCAGAGGGTGACGAGGCGGGCGGGGCCGACCGGCACCCCGAGGGCGGCGCCGGGGAAGCGCATCCGCAGGTTGGCGCCGCCGATCCGCATGTCGCAGGCGACCGCGATCTCGGCGCCACCGCCGACGACGTCGCCGTGGCAGGCGGCGATCGTCGGCTTCGGGAAGGCGACGACGGCGTCGTAGAGGTCGGCGAAGAGCTGCATGCGGCGGACCTTGCCCTCTTCGTCCAGCTCCTCGCGGACGTCGGCGCCGGCCGAGAGGCCGAGGTGGTCGGCGGAGCTGATCGCCAGCACCCGCACCGCCTCGTCAGTGCGGGCGACGGCGAGGTGCTCGAGCAGCTCCAGCAGCATCTGGGTGTTGATCGCGTTCCGCGCCCGCGGCCGCTCCAGCCGGATCAGGGCGATCCCCCGCTCGTCGACCGAGTAGCTCGTCACCCGCTCCTCAGGCGTGCTGCCGTTCTCCGCGCTCATGATTCGGAAGCTATCCGTTCGACCAGGCGCTCGGTCTCCTCGACCGCCGCAGAGATCAGACCCTCGACCTCATCTTGCGGCTCGCGGAAACGCCCCAGCACCCAGGCCGAGACGATCTCGGGATCGGTCGAGTCCGGCCTCCCCACTCCCACCCGCACCCGCCAGAACTCGGGGTCGCCGAAGCCCTTTTTCAGGCTCTTGAGGCCGTTGTGGCCGGCGAGGCCGCCGCCGATCCGCGGCTTGATCTCCCCGAACGGCAGGTCGATCTCGTCATGGACGACGACCACGTGGTCGAGGTCCACCTTCAGCGAGCCCCGCGCCGGGCCGGCCGCGGTGCCGGAGTCGTTCATGTAGGTCTGCGGCAGCAGGATCGCGACCCGCGGCCCGCCCGGGCCGGTCCGCCCCTCCCAGAGCTTGCCGCGGAACTTCTCCCGCGGCCTGCCCAGGTCCCAGCGCCGCGCCAGCTCCTCGCCGACCATGAAGCCGAGGTTGTGGCGATCGCGCTCGTGCTCGGGCCCGGGGTTACCCAGTCCGACGATCAGAATTCGGTCCTGCTCGCCGCCCTCGCGGCGGCGGAACAGCGACAGCGGTTACTCGCCCTCGGAGTCGCCCGAGTCGCCGCCGCCGTCGCCCTCGGCAGCCTCGCCCTCGTCGCCAGCCTCGCCGACCAGTTCGGCCTCCTCCTCGACCTCGGGAGCGGCCTCTTCGACGCGCGGCGGCGAGACGGTGACGATCGTGACCTCCTCCGGCTCCTCGGCCAGGAAGGTGACCCCCTCGGGAGCGCTGACAGCGGCAAGCGAAAGGGTGTCGTTGATCTCCATCGCGGAGACGTCGACGCAGATGTTGTCCGGGATCTCGGCCGGCAGCGCTTCCACCGTGACCTCGCGGGTGACGTGCTCGAGCACGCCTCCGCCCTTGACGCCGGGGGCGTCCTCGACTCCTTCGAGCTCGATCGCGACCTCGGCCTGGATCGCTTCTTTGAGGTTGACCTGCATCAGGTCGAGGTGCTGGTAGCTGCCGCGCACCGGGTGGTGCTGGGCTTCCTTGATCACGACCGGGACGGCTTTGCTGCCGTCGATCTCGAGGTCGAAGAGCGCGGCGCCCTCGTTGACGATGTTGCGCACGTCGCGTTCGGAGACCTGGAAGGGCTTGGCGTCGGAGCCGCCCGAGTAGACGACGCCGGGCACGACGCCCTCACGGCGCATGCGCCGTGAGCTGCGCGAGCCGAAATCCTCGCGCGGAGCAGCCTTCAGAGTCGAACGATCGCTCGCCATCGGACGGGAGAGGATAGAGAAACGGCCGCAACGGGGCCGCCAAGGGGGCTCTGTGACACCCTTCGGCTGATGCCCGACGACTCGAAGATCCCCAAGGGCCGGGTGCGGCGCTCCGCCAAGCTCGGCTCGATCGTCGGCGTCCAGGGCGCCCGCTACGCCGGCACCAAAGCCGCCAACGTCGGCCGCTCCGAGGAGCAGAGCAAAGAGCGGCTCGAGCAGCGCCACCTGGAGACGGCGATGAAAATGGTCGGCGCGCTCGGCCAGATGAAGGGCGCGGCGATGAAGCTCGGCCAGTTCGCCTCCTTCATCGATACCGAGTTCATCCCCGAGGACTACCGCGAGATCTACCAGGAGCAGCTGGCGAAGCTGCGGACCGACGCCCCCTCGATGCCGTGGGAGAAGGTCGAGCAGGTGCTGGCGGAGGAGTACGACGGCGAGCCGCTGTCGGAGATGTTCGCCGAGTTCGAGCAGGAGGCCTTTGCCGCCGCCTCGATCGGCCAGGTCCACCGCGCCGAGCTGCTCGACGGCCGCCGCGTCGCGGTGAAGATCCAGTACCCGGGGATCGCCGAGGCGCTCGACGCCGACCTCCGCAACGCCGGCACGATCGTGCGCCTGGCCAAGGTGCTCGCCCCCGGCCTCGACGCGAAGGCGATCGCCGAGGAGATCCGCGAGCGGGTGATGGAGGAGCTCGACTACGAGTACGAGGCCCAGAACCAGCGCACCTTCTCCCGCGCCTACCGCGAACACCCCTTCATCTACGTGCCGGAAGTCGTCACCCGGCTCTCGCGGCGACGGGTGCTGGTGACCGAGTTCGTCGAGGGGATCGGCTTCGAGGAGATCAAGCAGCTGCCGCACGAGGAGCGCAGCCGCTTCGGCGAGATCGTCTTCCGCGGCAGCCTCGGCTCGATGTTCCACCTGCAGCACTTCAACGCCGACCCCCACCCCGGCAACTACCTGCTGATGGAGGACGGGCGGGTCGCCTTCCTCGACTTCGGGATGACGAAGAAGGTCGACCGCGAGCAGCTGCTGCTCGAGCAGCGCGCCTTCGACGCCGCCTCCCGCAACGACCCCGAGGCCTTCCGCCAGGCGCTGCACGACCTCGGCTTCGTCAAGAACCCCTCCAAGCTCGACGCCGAGCGTCTGCTCGAGCACATGGGTGCGGTCGGCGGCTGGTACATCGAGGACCGGGAGATCGAAATCAACGCTCGCCGGGTGATGAAGATCATCGAGTCGACCCACGACCCGCGCTCGGAGTACTTCGACCTGATGCGGCGCGAGTCGCTGCCGGTCGACGAGCTGATGGGGCGGCGGATGGAAATCGGCGTCGTCGCCGTGCTCGGGCAGCTGCAGGCGAAGCGCAACTGGCACCGAATCTTCCGTGAGTGGGTGTACGCCGACGCGCCGGCGACGGAGCTGGGCGCCCAGGAGTGGGACTACTTCGAGGAGCGGGGCGTAAAGCGCACGCCCGGGCTTGCCGAAACCTTCTGAGTCGGCGAAGCTCGCCGTAATCAAGCCGAAGGGAGAAGTTGTGAGCCGGATCAAGCGCGGTTGGGGCCTGACCAAGAAAAGCTGGGGCCTGCTGAACGACAACCGGGAGCTGCTCCGCTTCCCGCTCTACGGTGCGGTGGCGACGATCGTCCCGGCGATCGTCTTCCTCGGGCCGGGCCTCTATCTCTTCGACCAGGACGAGCTCGCGGGGGCGATCCCGCTGGTCGTGATCGGCGTCTACGCGCTCAGCGTGATCGGCTTCTTCTTCAGCGTCTCCCTGGCGGCCTGCGCCGACATGATCTTCCGCGGCCAGCAGGCGACGGTCTCTGACGGGATCGCCGTCGCCCGCGAACGGTTCCCGCAGATCTGCGGCTGGGCCGCGGTCTCGACCGCGATCAGCGCGGTGATGGGCGTGCTCGAGAACCAGGGCGGGATCGGCGGCCAGATCGCCGCCCGCCTGGTCGGGATGGCCTGGTCCCTGGTCACCTTCCTGGCCGTGCCGGTGATCGCGATCGAGGGCACCGGCCCCTTCCAGACGATCAGCCGCTCGGCCTCGATGTTCAAATCGCGCTGGGGCCAGCAGATCACCGGCAACATCGCGATCGGCGGCGCCGTCTTCCTCTTCGGCGTGCTGCCGGCCGCCGCCCTGATCGTGCTGGGCATCGCCGTCTGGTCCTCGGCCTCCTTCCTCGGGGCCCTGCTGGTCGTGATCGGGGCGCTGGGGCTGGGGATCGCGATGCTGGTCTCAAAGGCGCTCAGCGGCATCTTCGGCGTCGCCCTCTACCGCTACGCGCTCGACGGCACGCCGGTCGGCGGCTTCACCGCGGAGGAGCTGGAGTCGGCGGTGAAGGCCAAAGGCCGCCGCGGCATGACCTCTCCCCCCGGCGCCACGCCCGGCACGGTCTGAAGTTCGCCGGTCATTTGCTCCGGATAGCGGAACAAATGACCGGGACCCGATCCAGGCGCCTCAGCGGGTCTGCGCGTGGAAGCCGAGGGTCCCGATAAAGAGTCGAAGGCGATGTCGGTGCTGATGAACGCGACCGAGTGGTCGAACGGTTCATCGTGCTGGACGAACCGGTGACGAGCATCACGAGGCATACCCGAACACGATGACCCGGGTTCGATGCGGTGCGGACCTTTCCGCCCCTATAGGGGCTTCAAAGGTCGATGCGCTCGAACAGCCGCGGGTCGTTGGAGCAGATGCCATGCACGCCGATCGCGACCAGCTTCCGCATCCGCGCGAGGTCGTCCACCGTCCAGGCGATCAGCTCGAC
>JBQCHW010000273.1:0-11651 GCA_051954315.1 Solirubrobacterales bacterium | reverse complement strand
CCCCCCCCCGCGCCAGCGGCGCGGACGGCAGCGTCGAGCGTGGCGCCCTCCGCCAGCTCGTGTGCCTGCCCGTTCAGCTCGATCCTCATCGGAGCGCACCCTCAAGGACGTCGGCGACGGCCTGGGCCGCCAGGGGCGCCAGGAGGATGCCGTTGCGGAAGTGGCCCGTGGCGAGGACTAGGCCGTCGATCGCGCCGGGGCCGACCAGCGGCAGGTTGTTCGGGGTGCCGGGGCGGAGGCCGGCGATCGCGTCGACCAGCTCCATCTCGGCGACGTCGGGGAGCAGGCGGTAGGCCTCGCGCAGCAGCTCGTGGACGCCGCCGGCGGTGACCGCGGTGTCGTGGCCCATTTCTTCGACCGTGGCGCCGACGATCAGGCGGCCGTCGCCGCGCGGCACCAAGTAGACGCGCTCGGAGGCGAGGATGTGGCGGGCGGGCGGCTCGCCGTCCCGGCGGCGCAGCTCGAGGACCTGGCCTTTGACCGGGCGCACGGGCGGGCGGGCCTGTTCCGGCAGCCACGGCGTAGCGCCGGACCAGGCGCCGTTGGCGAGGATGACCGTCTCGGCTCGCAGCTCGTCGTGCTGGGTCCGGACCCCGACGATTCGCTCGCCTTCGAAGATCCCGTCGACGACCTCGGTTCCCGTCAGCACAGTTGCGCCCTCCGCGCGCAGCGCCTCGAGCAGCGCCAGCGTCAGCGTCCGCGGATCGATCGCGGCCTCTCCCGGCGCGAAGACGCCGCCGTGGAACGAGGGCGTCAGTCCGGGCTCCAGGTCGCGGCACTTCCGCGGCGGCAGCCACTCGGCCTCGAGCTCGAGCGAGCGCTGGAGGTCGTGGACCCGCCGCAGCTGCGCCGCCTCGTCGCGGTCTAAGGCGACGTGCAGCGCCCCGAGCTGCACGTATCCCGTCTCGCTTCCGCTCGCCTCCTCCAGCTCGGCGACGAACTCCGGGTACAGGCGCGCGGCCGCCAGGGTCAGCTCCAGCAGCTCCGGCTCGCCGAAGGTCAGCTCGCCGACCGGCGCCAGCATCCCGGCCGCCACCCGGGTCGCGCCGTAGCCCGGTTCCCCCCGCTCGACCACGGCCACCCGCGCACCGCGCTGGGCCAGCCGCCAGGCGCAGGCCAGGCCGATGATGCCGCCGCCGACCACGACCGCATCCAGCGCATCGCCAACAACGCCACCTACATCGGAACCGCGCTTCTCGTTCACAGCTTTGCCTCCGCCGGCATTACCCGGATCAGGTCGAACGGTCGGCGGCCGCGATGCCGCCCTCTCAGCCCCTTCACCTCTTCAGGTCGGGCTCCCGTGCGTCTCCGATGGTACTCGCCAGCCATAATCGACCGATGAGCTTGTCGCTGCCCGAGGGGGACGGTCCGCTGCGCCGGGAGCGCCTGCGCACCGCCCGCCTTTATTTCGTCTGTGAGGCGCGGCCGCAGACCGACCTGGAATCGCTGCTGCGGGCGGCGCTGACCGGCGGCGCCGACATCGTCCAGCTGCGCGAGAAGGAGCTGGGACGGGGGGAGATCGAGCGCGCCGCCGCGACCTTCCGCCGCGTCGCCGACACCTTCCGCGCCCTCTTCGTCCTCAACGACGACCCGGAGCTGGCGCGCGCCTGCGACGCCGACGGGGTCCACGTCGGGCAGGACGACATCAGCGCCGAGCAGGCGCGGGAGCTGCTGGGCGAGGACGCGATCGTCGGCCTCTCGACCCACTCCGAGGAGCAGATCGCGGCGAGCGCCGGGCGCCCAGTGGACTACATAAGCGTCGGGCCGATCTGGGAGACGCCGACGAAGGAGGGACGCCCCGCCGTCGGCCTCGACCTGATCCGCCATGCGGCGAAGAACGCCCCGCATCCCTTCTTCGCGATCGGCGGCATCGACACCGGTAACGCCGGCGAGGTCGTCGAGGCCGGGGCGCAGCGGCTCTGCGTTGTGAGGGCGCTCCGCGACGCCGCCGACCCCGCCGCCACCGCGACCGAGCTGCGCCAGGCCTTCGCCGAAGAGGAGAGGGGCGTCGCGCCCGGTGGCTGAGGAGAGAACCCCCGGGGCCGGTGAGCCGGTCAAGCGCAAGCAGCGCGGCAGCGGCGGGGCCGACCGCATGGCCCGCGGCTACGCCCGCGCCGAGCAGCGCAACCAGGAAGCCCGCGAAGCGCTCCAGCCGCTGGCCGAGGGCGAGCGCCCGACGGTGGTCACGGTCGGCGCCGTCGTCGCCGGGCTGATCGCGCTCTCGATCGTCGTCGGCTACCTGGCCGGGGTCGAGGTCGACGGCGAAAAACCGAAACTGCCGCAGGTGCTGGCACCGGCGCTGATCATGGGGATCATGTCCTGGGGGATGTGGAACGCCCGCTACTGGGCCGTCCTCGGCTTCCAGCTGATCCTCGTCTTCATCATCTTCAGCGCCTTCTTCGGGCTGGTCGTCGGCGCCTCCAGCGTCGGCCAGGTCCTCGCCACCCTCGCCCTGCTCGCCGTCGCCGGTACCTTCTTCTACTTCATGGTCAAGGCGATGGCGCGGATCCAGATGCCGACGCGGGCACCGCGGGAGTAGCGGTGGCCCCGAAGCTCCCCTCTCTCAGCACTGTCACCGGGATGCCCGCCGACGCCGTCGCGGCGCTGCGGATGCTGCCGGAGATCGCCGAGAACACGCGGGCGATGAAAGAGCACACGGCGGCGCTCGAGCAAGTGGCCGAGGCCCTGGACCGCGTCGCCGGCTACACCGGCGCGCTGCCCGGGATGAAGGAGGAAATCGAGCAGATCGGCGGGACCGTCGCCAGCCTCGACGGCGTCGACAAACGCGTCGAGGCGATCGAGGCGGCGATGCCGGTGCTGGTCGAAGTCCAGCGACATCTGGAGGCGTTGCCGGAGACGATGGGGCGACTCGACAAAGGCATCGCCGGTCTCAATAAGGGGATCGGCGGCCTGGATAAGGGGATCGGCGGCCTGGACAAAGGGATCAAGCGCCTCGATAAGGGGATCGCCGGACTCAGCGGGCTGATGGAGCGGATCCTCGTCGGGCTCGACGGGATGAACGCCAGCGTCGAGACCCTGCAGGGCGCGGTCGGCCCGCTCGGCCGCCTCGCCGGCCGCGTCCCCGGCCAGAAGAAGTCGTAGTAGATCGGTCACACGCGGCTTGCCCGGCGCGCCGCCTTCTATAGGCTCGGTCACGCATGGCCGACTCCTTCGACCAGATCGTCATCGGCGGGGGCCCCGGCGGCTACGTCGCCGCCATCCGCGCCGCCCAGCTGGGCCAGAAGACCGCGGTCGTCGAGCGCGACAAAGCCGGTGGGCGCTGCCTCAACTACGCCTGCATCCCGGCGAAGACGGTCCTGCGCACGGCCGAGCTCTACCACGAGGCCCGCAACAGCGAGAACCTCGGCATCGTCGGCAACGACGTCTCCCTCGACTGGGAGGCGCTGCACCGCCGCCGCGAGGAGGTCTCGCAGACGCTGTCGGGCGGAGTCGAAGGTCTCTGGAAGAAAAACAAGATCGAGTTCATCCACGGCGACGGCTCGCTGACCGCCGACGGCAACATCAAGGTCGGCGACGAGGTCTACGAGGCGAAAGCGGTGACGCTGGCGACCGGGTCGGTGGCGCTGCCGATCCCCGGGGTCGAGTTCGGCGGCCGCGTCCTCGAAACCTGGGGCGCCTGGTCGCTGGACGAGCGCCCGAACCGGATCGCCGTGGTCGGCGCCGGCGCCTCCGGGGCCGAGCTCGCCTCCGCCTACTCGCGCTTCGGCACCGAGGTGCTGCTGATCGAGATGCTCGACCAGATCCTCCCGGCCGAGGACAAGGACATGGCGAAAGTCGTCGAACGGGTCTTCAAGAAACAGGGGATTGAGATCTCCACCGGCACGCCGGTCCAGAACGTCGAAGCCGGCGAGTCGAGCGTCAAGTTCTCCTACGGCGACAACACCGCCGAGGTCGACTACCTGATGATCGCCGGCGGCCGCGCCCCTGACGTCGAGGGGCTGGGGCTGCAGGAGGCCGGGGTCGAGCTGGAGGAGAACGGCAAAGTCAAAGTCGACGAGTACCAGCGGACCACGAACCAGAAGGTCTTTGCGATTGGCGACCTCGTCAACCAGAAGGCGCTCGCCCACAAGGCCTCCGAGGAGGGCGTGGTCGCGGCCGAGGCGGCGGCCGGGGTCGAGACCCATCCCGTCAACCAGAACCTGATGGTCGGGGCGACCTTCTGCCACCCGCAGGTGGCGAGCGTCGGCCTGACCGAGGCGCAGGCGAAAGAGGCCGGCCACGACGTCAAGGTCGGCAAACAGAAAATCGCCGGCGAGGGCGCGGGCACCGTCTACGAGGACAAAGACGGCCTCGTCAAGCTGGTCGTCGAGGCCAAGTACGGCGAGATTCTCGGCGCCCACATCGTCGGCAACAGCGCCTGCGACATGATCGCCGAGATGGTCGCGGCGATGGAGCTCGAGGGCGGCTACCAGGAGCTCGCGCGGACCGTGCACCCGCACCCGACCGTCTCCGAGGCGGTGCTCGACGCGGCCCGGGCAGTCGACGGCTGGGCCATTCACGCCTAGTCGCGTGAGCGCGCGCGCCACCTTCTACTACGACCTCGGGTCCCCCTACGCCTACCTCTCGGCCGAGCGGATCAGCGGTCTCTTCACCGAAGCCGAACTGGAGCAGCCGGAGTGGCAACCGATCCTGCTGGGCGGGCTCTTCGCTCGTTTCGACCGCGGCTCCTGGGCCGAGACGGAGAAGCGGGCGGAAGGCATGGCGGAGGTCGAACGGCGCGCCACTGAGTACGGGCTGCCGCCGATCGCCTGGCCGAAGCCGTGGCCGAACAACGGCCTGGTGGCGATGCGGGCGGCGACCTTCGCCAAGCAGACCGGACGCACCGTCGCCTTCTCCCTCGCCGCCTTCCGCCAGGCCTTCGCCGCCGGCCGCGACCTCAGCGACGCCGACAACGTGATGATCGCCGGCGCCGCCTGCGAGATGCACCCGCGGGCGCTGCTGAAAGCGGTGGAAACCCGGGTCGTCAAAGACGCGCTGCGCGAGGCCACCGACCGGGCCGGCGACCTCGGCGTCGAAGGCGTGCCGGCGGTCGTCGTCGGCGAGGAGGTCTTCTGGGGCGACGACCGGCTCGAGGACGCGGTCGAGGCGGCAGCGCGCGCCTGATCGGCATGTCGACTTCGTTCGGCTATACCGAACAAAAGCGACACTCATCGTCATCTAAGGTGAACTCGATGCCTGAGTTACCTGACGCCGCCACCTGTTACGAGCTACTCGCGCGGATGGCGCTGATCCGCCGCTTCGAGGAGGAGGCGGGGCGGCAGTACCAGCGGGCGAAAGCCGGCGGCTTCCTGCACCTGGCGATCGGCGAGGAGGCGACGATCGTCGGCACCACCTCGGTGATGCGCGAGGAAGACCTCCTCATCGGCACTTACCGGACCCACGGGCACGCGATCGCTCGGGGCACCGAGCCGAAGCGGGTGATGGCCGAGCTGTTCGGCAAGGTCGACGGGACCAGCGGCGGCCGCGGCGGCTCGATGCACATCTTCGATGCCGAGAAACGGTTCATGGGCGGCTACGGGATCGTCGGCGGCAACCTGCCGATCGCCGGTGGGCTCGCCCTCGCCTCACAGTACAAGGGCGAAGACGCGGTCACCGTCTGCATGTTCGGAGACGGCGCCTCCAACACCGGAAACTTCGGCGAGACGATGAACCTGGCGGCGCTGTGGAAGCTGCCGATCTTCTTCCTGGTCGAGAACAACCTCTACGGGATGGGGACCTCGGTCGAGCGGCACTCGGCCCAGACCGATCTCTCGAAGAAGGCCGAGGGGTACGGGATCTCCGGGACCCGGGTCGACGGCATGGACGTGATCGCCGTCCGCGAGGGGGTCGAAGAGGGACTGCGGCTGGCGCGCGAGGAGCAGCGGCCGACCCTGCTCGAGGCCTTCACCTACCGCTACCGCGGCCACTCCGCCGCCGACCCGGAGGTCTACCGGGAGCGCGACGAGGTCGAGGAGTGGCAGGAGAAAGACCCGATCGAGACCTTCGCCCGCCGCTGCGTCGAGGCGGGGGTGCTGGGCGAGCGCGAGGTGCAGCAGGTGCGAGACGCGGCTGACGAGACGGTGAAAGAGGCGGTCGAGTTCGCCGAGGCCTCGCCGGAGCCGGAGCTGGCGACGATGTACGAAGGGCTCTACGCGCACACCGAGGCCGACGGCTGGTACGCGGTCGACGAGCGCAGCCCGGAGCCGCACCGCGGCGAGCGCGAAGACGAGATCCCGCAGGCGGCGCACGAGCTGGCCGAGGCGGCGGCGGCGTATGCGGAGGAGCCGGCGGGCGAGCGGCCGAACCCGGCGACCCACGGCGACGCCCAGGAGGGGACCGAGCCGCGGGTCTCCTCGGAGGACGGGACCTGATGGCGGAGCTGCGGATGCGGGAAGCGCTGCGCGACGCGATGGCCGAGGAGATGCGCCGCGACGAGAGCGTCTTCGTGATGGGCGAGGACGTGGCGGTCTTCCAGGGGGCGTTCAAGGTGACCGAAGGGCTGCTCGACGAGTTCGGCGAGCGGCGGGTGCGCGACACGCCGATCTCCGAGAACACGATCGTCGGCATGGGGGTCGGCGCGGCGATGAACGGGCTGCGGCCGATCGTCGAGCTGATGACGGTGAATTTCAGCCTGCTGGCGCTCGACCAGATCGTCAACCACGCCGCCGCGATCCCCTACATGTTCAACGGCCAGGCGCGGGTGCCGCTGGTGATCCGGATGCCGGGCGGCGGCGGCCACCAGCTCGGTCCCACCCACTCCCACTCCTTCGAGGCGCTCTTCCTGCAGGTGCCGGGGCTGCTGGTCGCCTGCCCCTCGACGCCTGCGGACGGGAAGGCGCTGCTGAAGGCGGCGATCCGGGATCCCAACCCGGTCGTCTTCATCGAGCACGAGAGCCTGTACGGGACGCGCGGCGAGGTGCCCGAGGGCGACGGCGAGCCACTCCGGTTCGGGGAAGCGGCGGTGCGGCGCGAGGGCGAGGACGTGACGATCATCGGGGTGCTGAAGATGGCGCAGGTGGCGGAGCGGGCGGCCGAGCAGCTGGCGAGCGAGCACGGTGTCGGGGCCGAGGTGATCGACCCGCGAACCCTGCGCCCGCTCGACCTCGACACGATCCTCGCCTCGGTCCGCAAGACCAACCGCGCGGTGATCGTCGAGGAGGGCTGGCCCCACGGCGGCGTCGGCGCCAACCTCGCGACCCTGATCACCGAGCAGGCCTTCGACTACCTAGACGCCCCCGTCCAGCGGGTCACCGGCGCCGACGTCCACATGCCGTACTCCAAACGGCTCGAGCAGGCGGCGATCCCCCACGAGGAGCACGTGGTGAGCGCGGCCCTGGCGACGCTGGAGGGCGCGCGCTAGGAAATCGTCAGCGCCGTGAACGGGCTCGTTGCTGTCTCCATTGTGTAGTTGATGTCGAGCTTGAAGGGCTGACAGCCGAAACCGCCCTCTACCGCGAATTCCTGATCCAGCAGCGTCATCACGACGTCTTCGGGCGATGTTTTGAAGGTGCCGCTCAGGGCCGTCCGGGTGTACGAACAGGCTTCCGAGAGCGAGGAGAGCAGTGTGAGCGATTTAGCTGCTTCACTGCATTTGCCGCCGCGAAGTTCGAAGCTGTCGGATTTCGTCGTCTTCCAGCACCACGGCAATCCTTTGCCTTGCAAGGTGAAGAAGCCCGAGGCGGACACGCATTCCAGATAGAACGAGCTGAGTTCGATCGAGATCTGCGACCCGGTATTGGCGGTGACGTTTCCGTGCATCACTGACCGTTTGCAGTCGTCGCTGCCGATGCTTGTTGTGCGGAGCGGGACCCCGATGCTTGTCGCCTGGACTGTGGCGCCGACTGGAACCGCCACGCCGCTCTCCGTCAGTAGCGGTGAAGCGGACGCCGCAACCGGTAGAGCCGCGAGGACCGCGAGGCACAGAAATAGAGCTGAGGTGCTTCGTCGCATGAGCTCCCTTTCGATCTAGAAGTTTTGAGTTTTCTAGTCGATGCAGCAAGGCGCGTCAACGGCGCCTCGCCGAGGAGTTCTCCAAGGCACCCGCTCAGCAGGTCTTCTTGGCACCCGTGACGGCGTTCCAGGCGCGGCCGACGGAGAAGTCGGCGGCGACGCGGAAGACGCCGGGGCGGGAGGCGCGGGCGACGGTCCAGTCGCCGCGGCGGAGGATGCAGCCGGCGCCGTGGGAGATCGACCAGTAGGGGGTGAAGTTGACGCGGACGAGGAACTCGCCGGGGCGCTCGACGTCGAGGGAGAAGCCCTGGCGGCCGATCCAGCGGGTCTCGGCGGCGGCGGTGCCGAGCGGGGTGACGAGGGGCTTCGGGCGCCGGACCGCGTAGATCCGCCAGTGCTCGGACTGGAAGCGCAGGCTCAGGTAGGGCGGGGCGCTGAGGATCAGGCGGCGCTCTTCCTGGGAGGAGTAGTCGAGCGGCGCGTCGGGGAGGGCGACGTAGGAGATCGCGTTGGCGCGCAGCCAGGCGCCGTAGCTGGCGGCGGTCAGCGCCTTGTCTTTGTAGAAGAGGTCGTCGCGGGTGGTGTCGAGCTGGCGCAGCCAGCCGCGGGCGAGCTCGAACTTCGGCGCCAGGTAGGCGGACTCCCAGTGGTTGGCGGTCGGCGGCACCTCGATCCGGGCGCCGCTGCCGCCGTGGGCGCGCAGCCAGCGGGCGGCGGGGTGGAAGTAGGCCGAGGTGGTCGAGGGGTCGCCGACCGAGCGGGCGATCTGGGTGACGCTGGCGGTCAGCTGCCAGTAGAGGCTGCCGGCGATCGCGAGGACGAGGACCGGGGCGAAGAGCCATGTCGGGACGGCGGGGCGGGGGCGGCGCGAGAGCAGGACCGCGGCGAGGACCGGACCGCCGAAGAGGGCGCCGAGGCGAACGGCGTTGCCGCCGAGCGCGTTCGGAGTCAGCCAGATCAGGGTCGAGGCGAGGAGGTAGCCGAGGATGACGCGGCGCAGCAGCCGCTCCTCGTCGCGGACCCCGTGGGTGAGCAGGAGGGCGCCGGCGCACCAGAGTGGGATCGCAATGTAGGAGGAGGAGACGAAGGGGAAGTGGCCCCCTTCGGGGAAGGCGACGTTGGGAGCGACGGTGATCAAGAGGGCGATGGCGCCGGCAATGAGCGGTAGGGGGCGCGGGCGACGGCGTGGCTCGATTGCGCCGACGACCAGCACGCCGGCGAGGAAGGCTCCGGCGACGGGGCTGGCCAGCGGGCAGGCCGCGGCGGCGAGGAGGGTGAGCGCGCCGCGCTCGAGCTGCAGGCAGCGCAGGGCGGCGAGGCCGAAGGCGACGCCGAGGGCGAAGGTCAGCTGGCCGTCGGCGAGAAGGGTGACGACCCCCGCCGCGAACCAGAGGGTCGCCCAACGCGCCTCCACCCCCCACCGATCCCGCACCAGGCGATCGAACAGATAGGAGGAGGCGACGACCGAAAGCATCCCGACCACCTGCGGCCCGAGCAGGGCGGCGAGCGGCGGAAACAGGAGGCTGTAGGTGAGCGTGTAATGCCCCCCGTACCAGCTGCCGTTCCAGATCGCGAGGCCTGCCCGCTGGAACAGCTCGGTCCGGAACACCTGCGCGGCAAGGTCCCCGACGGGCGGGCTCCAGATCAGCATCAGCAGCGCCAGCAAAGAGCTGAGCGCCACGGCCGGAAGCCATTCGAGTCGGAGAGGCTTGGACTGGACCATGGTCGCCGCCACAGCATATGGCGGCCAACTGCAACGATTCGACGATGAGCGACGAGATCCTGGTCAAACGCCTAGGCATCGTCCCCTACCTGGAGGCCTGGGAGCTGCAAAAAGAACTAGCCGCCCAACGCCGCCGCCAAGAGATACCCGACGTCCTCCTCCTCCTCGAGCACCCCCCCACCTACACCCGCGGCCGCCGCTCCAAACCCGAGGAACTCCCCATGGGCGTCGAGTGGTACGAAGCCCAAGGCATCGAAGTCCACGACACCGACCGCGGCGGCCTCGTCACCTATCACGGCCCCGGCCAACTGGTCGCCTACCCGATCGTCGACCTAGCCAACTACGACAACGACGTCCACGCCTACGTGCGCGGCCTGGAGCAAGTAATCATCGGCGCCCTGGCAGAGGCAGGCGTCCCCGCCCAAACCATCAACGGCCTCACCGGAGTGTGGACCGAGGGCGACCCACCCCCAACCCTCTCCTCCACCCCAGCCCGCAAGATCGCCTCAATCGGCCTCCACGTGAGCCGCGGCATCACCACTCACGGGTTGGCAGTCAACGTCAGCAATGACCTGCAACCGTTCGAGTGGATAGTGCCGTGTGGCATCGGGGGTGTATCGATGACCTCGGTTGGCGACAGTGCCGAGGTGGACCCAGGAGTAGCATTACTTTCAGACCTTCTCCTAGTGCACTACACACGAATCTTCAAGCAAAAGCCCCGAGGCGGCCATTTGCCGTCTCGGGGCTCATGCTAAAGGTTAGATTGTCGTTAGCTTCAGCAGGTAACTTTTTCTTCGTCAGTTTCAGGGTCAATCGGGCACCGTGCAGTGGCTGCCCAGGTTCCCCTTGCAAAAGCGGATTTGTCTTCTTCTACCGAACTGAATCCCAGGATCAACCCAATATGGTTATCGGGTGAAAACCCCGTACCATTGTCGAAGGCATTGTTTTCGGCGGCCGCGTAGATGCAGTAAAAACCCCGAGCGGCTTCTGGGTTCGAAGCGCTACCAGGACATTGCGTTGGCCCGTCTCCTTTTACAACTCCGGCAGGGAGACGGAGGGGGAAGGAGATGTTCACCCAGTATTCCGGCTGTCCTTTCCCAAGGAACGACCAAACTCCCCTCATCGTCTTACCAACCGGAAGTTCCGTTTCCGTCGGCCCAGGAGGCCCTTCGGGTCCCTGCGACCCGGTATCGCCCTTGTCCCCGTTGGGCCCCACGTCCCCCTTAGGCCCCTGCGCCCCGGCCGGACCCGTATCGCCCTTGGGACCCTGAGCCCCAGGCTTACCCGCGTATTTCTTCGCGATCTTGATGACTTGCTTTTCCTGCTTCTTGGTCAGCCCACCGGCAGCAAAGGCGGTGCCCGCGACGGCGGCGATGAGTGCCACGACCGCGACCAGCAAGCCGGCCGTGCCGAGCTTGTTGTGGATCCTTTTCAACATCTGAGTCTTCCCTCCCTGGGGGGTTATCGGTTTCGCTTGTGCTTGTGAGGCTTGTTCTTCTCGCAGTCGCTCGTCGCGAGCTTGGGCCGCAGCTTGGCCGCCCGCCCGTTCTGGGCCTTCATCGCCACCGTCGCCCGGTGCGAGCCACGGCAGATGTCGGTCGAGTTGGTCAGCAGCCCCTTCTTGCCGCCCCGCATCTGCAGGACGAACTTGGTCACCGGGGCGTCGGGCACCGATTCGAAGGTGGTGCGTATCCCTCCGTGCTTTGAGTCGATCCGCCCGACCAGGTCGATCTCCAGTTCTCCGCCCAGTTTCGCCACCAGGTCGGGCAGCGGGTGGTTAGAAGAGCGCAGGTAGACCGGCCCCGAGAGCGGTTTGCCTAGCAGCGGGGTGATCGCTTTGGCCTTGCCGTAGACGGACTTCTTCGGGCAGGCATCGGCGGCGAACTGTTTGCGGGTGCAGATCGTGCCGATGTGTTCCTGGGCGAGGAACTCCGAATGCGGCAGGGCGACCGAGGCGAAGCCGATGTTGGCATCGCCC
>JBQCHW010000272.1:0-3624 GCA_051954315.1 Solirubrobacterales bacterium | reverse complement strand
CCCCGTCCTCATCGTCTGGGGCGAGAACGACCCGATCATCCCCGTCGAGCACGCCCGCGAAGCCCACGCCGCCCTCCCCGACAGCCGCCTCGAGATCTTCGAGGACACCGGCCACGTCCCCATGCTCGAGCGCCCCGGCCACTTCATCGCCGCCCTCGAGCGCTTCTTAGCCGAAACCGACCCCGCCGAATTCAACCGCGAAGAGTGGGTCGCCCGGTTCAAGGCCGCCGAAAACTAGGGCGTGTCGCTTTAGTGGTCACATGGGACCACTAAGTCGACACGGCCGAGGACGCGCCCGACAGGATTCGAACCTGTGGCCTACAGCTCCGGAGGCTGTCGCTCTATCCAGCTGAGCTACGGGCGCGTGCCCTCAGCTTAACCATCCGCTGAGGTAGGTGGACGCGACCCGCAGTTCTGTCCGAGGGCAGACATAACATTGCGGCCGTGAAGACTGCTACGAAAGGCAACGAGGCAGAGGCCATGGTCATGGCTGCTCTCGTGGCGCGAGGTTTCAACGTCCTTGTTCCGTGGGGCGGAGGGCAGCCCTATGACCTGGGCGTAGATCTCGGTGGATCGGATCTCTTGAAGGTCCAGTGCAAGACCGGGTGGACAGAAAAGAGCTGCATCACCTTCAACACCCGCTCTACTGACCATGGCCAAGGCAGGCGATCTTATGTTGGGCTGGCGCACATCTTTGGCGTCTACTTCCCTCCCTTGAAGTCGGTCTATCTGGTCCCTCTGGATGCGGTCGGGAGTTTCCGCGCCTATCTTCGGCTTGAGCCTGCACGCAACAACCAGAAGCGCAAGATCAACTTCGCTTCTGACTTTGGGATAGATCGCTGGGATTTCACGTCGCTTCGTGAAGCGCAGGCGAAGGCGTCGTTCGAGTCGGAACCAGTGCTGAACATCGCGTAGGCTCGCCGCGCAATGGATTTGGCGGTGACTTTTCTTGGGACCGGGGGGTCGGTGCCTTCGGCGCGGCGGTCTACTGCGGCTGTGTTGCTTAGCCGCGGAGGGGAGCGGTTGCTCTTCGACTGCGGGGAAGGGACGCAGCGGCAGATGCAGCGGTCGCTGGGGCTGGTGCAGGTCGATGAGATCTATCTGACCCACTTCCATGCCGACCACGTGCTGGGAATCCCGGGGCTGCTGAAGACCTACGACCTGACCGATCGGCAGGTGCCGTTGAAGATCTACGGGCCGCAGGGGCTGACCGAGCTCTTCCAGGTCTTCTCGCCGCTGGTTGGACGGCTGGGGTTCACGCTCGATTTGATTGAGCTGAAGCCGGGGGATGGGGTGGGGCACGACGGCTACGAGGTCTGCCCGTTCGAAGCTACGCATCGCAGCGCCCGGGCCCTCGGCTACGCCCTCGTAGAGGAGGAGCGGCCGGGTCGGTTCGATCCCGATGCCGCCGCGGCCGCCGGCGTGCCGGAAGGCCCGGCCTACGCGGCGCTCCAGCGGGGCGAGTCGGTCGAGGGCAAGGCGGGGGCCGTAACGCCTGACCAGGTGATGGGGCCGAGCCGCGCAGGGCGGACGATCGTCGTCACCGGCGACACCGCGCCCAGTCCCGCCACCGTCTCCGCGGCGGCCGATGCCGACCTGCTGATCCACGACGCCTCTTTCGCCGAGGAGGAGGTGGGACGGGCCGCGGAAACGGGGCACTCGACGATTGGGCAGGCCGCCGCCGTCGCTGACGAGGCGCACGTGAAGCTGCTCGCGCTCGTTCACATCTCCTCCCGGTACCACGTCGGCAAAGTCATCGAGGAGGCAAAGGCTCTCTTCGAGCCGACGGTCGCCCCGCGTGATTTCGACCAGATCGAGCTGCCGTTTCCGGAGCGCGGAGAGCCGCATCTGGTCCCGAACGGAGCCCGGGAAACGCGGAAAGACCAGGAAACCGAGGGCTAGCCCGCCGCCGCCTGTCGCTGCTACATTGGGCGCGTCCTTTAACCCGGTCCCGTGAGGCCAGGAAGGAAGCAATCGAAGTGAACGAGAAGGTCGTGCTGGAGCACGACGATCTGAGGCGAACGCTGCGGCGGATCGCCCATGAGATCGCCGAGGGGAACCCCGATTCCGAGCGCTTGGCGGTCGTCGGCATCCACACCAGGGGCGCCGTGCTGGCCCGCCGCCTGCACGTCTTCCTCGGCGAGCTGACCGGCAGCGACCTGCCCTTCGGCGACCTCGACATCTCCTTCTACCGCGACGACGTCGGCGCCAAAGCACCCGCCTCGCAGCCGGTCGTCCACGCCTCCCACATCGACTTCGACCTCTCCGACCGCACCGTCGTCCTCGTCGACGACGTCCTCTACACCGGCCGCACCGTCCGCGCCGCGATCGAGGCGCTCTTCGACTACGGCCGCCCGCAGCGGGTGCAGCTGGCGGTCCTCTGCGACCGCGGCCACCGCGAGCTGCCGATTCGCCCCGACTACGTCGGCAAGAACCTGCCGACCGCCCGCGAGGAGCGGGTCAACGTCCGCCTCGAGGAGATCGACGGCACAGACGAGGTGACGATCTCCGAGCCCAGCACCATGGAGGTGAGCCGATGAAGCACCTGCTCTCGATCGAGCAGCTCTCGCGCGAGGAAATCGAGGCGATCCTCGACCGCGCCGAGAGCTTCGCCGAGGTCGGCCGGCGCGACATCAAAAAGGTGCCGACCCTGCGCGGCCGCACCGTCGTCTCGCTCTTCTACGAGTCGAGCACCCGTACCTCCAGCTCCTTCGACCTCGCCGCCAAGCGCCTCTCCGCCGACCTCGTCTCGGTCAAGGCGGCGGGCTCCTCGGTCGAGAAGGGCGAGTCGCTGAAGGACACGGTGGCGACGCTCTCCGCCTACGACCCCGCCGCGATCGTCATTCGCCACCCCTACGCGGGCGCCGCCCAGATGGTCGCCGGCTGGACCGCCGCCTCGGTCGTCAACGCCGGCGACGGCAAGCACGAGCACCCGAGCCAGGCCCTGCTCGATGTCTACACCTTGCGGCGCCGCCTCGGCTCGCACGAGGGGACCAGGATCTGGATCGTCGGCGACGTCCTCCACAGCCGCGTCGCCCGCTCCAACCTGATCGCCTTCGCGAAGATGGGCGCCGAGGTCACCGTCTGCGGCCCGCCGACCCTGATCCCGCGCGGAATCGAGGAGCTCGGCTGCGACGTCTCCTACAGCCTCGACGGGATCGCGGAGGCCGAGGTCGTCTACGCGCTGCGGATGCAGAAGGAGCGGATGAGCGAGAGCTTCGTCCCCTCGCTGCGCGAGTACGCCGCCTGCTTCCTGGTGGACAGCCGCCGCCTCCACCCGCGCCAGCTGCTGATGCACCCCGGCCCGGTCAACCGCGGGGTCGAGCTCTCCGGCGAGGCGATCGACTCGCCGCAGTCGCTGATCGCCGAGCAGGTCGCCGCCGGCCTCGTCGTGCGGATGGCGATCCTCTACGAGCTGCTCGCCGGCGGCGAGTCGGCGCCTGCCGGCGAAGGCGAGGGCAGCAGGCCGACTCCGATCGGAACTTCCGCGTGAGCCTCATCGACCTACTCGACGTGCGCCCAAAAGAGGACGCACACCTGGTCCTGCGCCGGGCAACGGTGCTCGACCCGGTTGCGGGGATCGACTCGGTCCACGACGTCGTCATCCGCGACGGGAAGGTCGCG
>JBQCHW010000271.1:0-5874 GCA_051954315.1 Solirubrobacterales bacterium | reverse complement strand
TCGACAGCGGCGAGGACGCGATCTCGATCCTCGACTTCGAAGGAACCTTCACCGAAGTCGCCCGCAACCTCGGCGCCGGGAACGAAGGCAGGTTCATCCGCCTGATCGCGGCCGGCGGCGAATCGGTGGGTCCCAACGGCGGCATCGAACCGCCGGAGGTCACCACGGCCGCGAAGACCGAAGCCAGCGGCACCGCCGAACCCGGCGCGCTCGTCCGGGTCTTCCGCAAGGACAGCTCCGAACCGGGGGAGCTCGGCGCTTTCCTCGGTGAAGCGACCGCCGACGGCAGCGGCAACTGGGCGGTCACCTACGCTGCCCTGCCCGGCAAAACGCTCGTGACCGCGACTCAGACGAACGCTCAAGGCGGCACCTCGGAACTCGCCGACCCGGTCGCGACGCCCGCCGACCCCAACCCCCCGACCCCGGAAGAAGAAACCGGAAAAGGCGGCGGCGGCAATAGCGGCGGCGGAAGTTCCGGCAACAACAACGGCGGCGGCAACGGCGGCACCAAGGACAAGACGCCGCCCGACACCAAGATCGTCAAGGGCCCGCCGAAGAAGACCCACAAGACGACGGTGAAGTTCAAGTTCACCTCAACCGAGGCCGGCTCGACGTTCCAGTGCAAGATGGACCGCAAGCCGTTCAAGGCGTGCGCCTCGCCGAAGAAATACAAGAAGCTGAAGCCAGGCAAGCATGTCTTCAAGGTCCGCGCCATCGACAAAGCCGGGAACGTCGACCCGACTCCCGCCAAGCGCGCCTTCACCGTTCTCCGCTGAGCTGAACGAGTTGAATCCGGCCCAGCGGCCAACCCTGCCGCTGGGCCCGTATCTCGTCGTCGGTCTCGGTAGGGCGGGGTTGGCCGGGGCGCGTGCGCTGGCGGCAGAGGCGGGGTCTGGCTCGGTCCGCGTCTGGGACGGCGCCGCCGACGGTCGGCAGCGCAAGCGCGCCGCGGAGCTGCGGGCGGCCGGGGTCGAGGTGCGCTTGGGCGGGGACGGGCTCGACCTGCTCGAGGGCACGGGGTCGATCGTCAAGAGCCCCGGCGTGCGGCCGGACATCCCGCTGATCGCCGAAGCGCTGCGACGCGGGGCGGTGGTGATCGATGAGCTCGAGCTCGGCTGGCATCTGGTCCCGGCACCGACGGTGGCGGTGACCGGCTCGAACGGCAAGTCGACGGTCGCGGGGCTCTGCCTGCAGCTGCTCGAAGCGCACGGCCTCGACCCCGTCCTGACCGGCAACACCGAGTACGGGCCGCCGCTGAGCCAGGTGGCGCTGGGGGAAACCCCGGGTTCGGTGGTCGCCGAGGTCTCCAGCTTCCAGGCCGAGTCGACCCGCGACTTCGCCGTCGACGCCGCGATCTTCACCAACCTGACTCCGGATCACCTCAACCGTCACGGCGGCATGGCTCCCTACCGGGAGGCGAAGCGCCGCCTCTTCGTCCGTGGCGACTGGTGCGTCCCCTTCGCCTCCGTCAACCAGGACGACGAGCTCGGCCGTGAGCTGGTCGCGGAAGTGCGCGAGCGGGGCGGCAGCGTTTGCACCTACGGATTCGAGAGCAGCGCCGACTACCGGATCCTCGAGTCTTCCTGGGGTCTCGAGGGGGCCGAGGTGAAAGTGGGAACCCCGGATGGGCCGGTGCTGCTCGAGACCAGGCTGCCCGGCCGGCACAACGCCGCCAACGTCACCGCTGTCCTCGCCTTCGCCGATCGCTTCGGACTGCCCCGCGAGGCCACGATGGCCGCGCTCTCGGCGGCCGCTCCGGTGCCCGGCAGGTTCGAACGGGTGGAGATCGACCGGTCCTTCGACGTCTTCGTCGATTTCGGCTACACGCCCGGCAGCGTCAACGCCACCCTCTCGGCGGCTCGCGAGCTGGCGGCGGCGCGGGGTGGGCGGTTGCTGGTGGTGCTGGCGCAGCTCGGCCGGGCGGGGACCGCGGTCGGGCACGAAGTCGGCGCCCGCGCCCGGCGGTCGAGCGATCACCTGATCCTCTCCGCCTCCAGCTACGTCGGCGAGCCGCGGATCAAGAACCTCGCCCACGCCGCCGCCGGCGCCAAGGCGGCACAGGGCGGCACCCTGGAGATCGTGATCGACTGGCGCCAAGCCATCGCCGCCGCGCTTGCCCAGGCCGGTCCCGGCGACGTCGTCGTGCTCCAGGGCAGAGGGGCGACGCCCCGCGAAGCCACCGACCGGCGCGGCGGCTTCGTCGAGCTCGACGACCGTCAGGTCGTCCGCGAACTCACCGGTTCCTGAAGCCGCGGGCAATTACGATCGCCCCATCGACGCCGCCCCCGTTCCTCAGGAAGTACCTCCTCCATCGTTCCCGCGGACGCCGCGCCCACCGCTGCCGCCCGGGCCGTACCTGGTGATCGGACTGGGCCGGGCGGGATTCGCCGCCGCCCGGGCGCTCGCCGGCGCGGCGGGATCAGGCGCGGTACGCATCTGGGACGGCGCCGCTGACAACGTTCAGCTCAAGCGCGCGGCGGAGCTGCGAAGACTAGGCGTCGAGGCGCAGCTCGGCGGCGACGGCCTCGATCTCTTGAAGGGCGCCTGCACGATCGTCAAGAGCCCGGGCGTGCCGCCGGAGATCCCCTTGGTCGCCGAGGCGCTGCGGCGCCGGCTCCCACTCGTCGACGAGCTCGAGATCGGCTGGCACCTGGTGGCGGCGCCGACGGTGGCGGTCACCGGCACGAACGGCAAGTCGACCACCGCTGCGCTCCTGACCCGGGTGCTCGCTGAACACGGCCTCGTGCCCAGGCTCGCCGGCAACACCGACTTCGGCCCTCCGCTGAGCGATCTGGCGGCCGAGGAGCAGCCGTCTTCAATCGTCGCCGAGGTCTCGAGCTACCAGGCCGAGTTCGCGTCGAAGCTGGCCGTCGATGCCGCGGTGTTCACCAACCTCACCCCGGATCACCTCAACCGCCATCGGACCATGGAGGCCTACAGGGAGGCCAAGCGCAACCTGTTCGTGCGGGACGAGTGGTGTGTTCCGCTCGCCTCGCTCAACTTCGACGATTCGCTCGGTCGGCGACTGGCCGCGGAGGTACGCGAGCGCGGCGGCAGGGCCCTTACCTACGGCTTTGGCGCCGGCGCCGACTACCGCCTCGTCGACAGTCGCTGGGGCAGGCGTGAAGCCGAAACGGTCGTGGAGACCCCTGACGGCACCGCGCTGCTTCGGACGCGCCTGCCGGGTCGACCCAATGCCGCCAACGCAACCGCGGTGCTAGCTCTCGCCGACGGGCTAGGGCTTGCGCGCGAGGCGACCCTTGCGGCGCTGGCGGCTGTCGATCCCGTTCCGGGCCGCTATGAAGAAATAGCGGTCGATCGTCCCTTCGACGTCGTCGTCGACTTCGCCCACAGCCCGGACAGCGTCGCGCGCAACCTCGAGACCGCGCGGGAGACGGCAGCGGCGCGCGGGGGCCGGGTGTTGACGGTGCTCTGTCTGCTCGGGCGCACCGCTCCGCTCATCGGCCCCGAAGTCGGCGCCGCGGCGAGGAGGTTGAGCGACCACCTCATCCTCTGCGGGTCGAGTTATCGAGGGGAACCGCCTCTAGTTGGCCTCACCGCCTTGCTGCAAGGCGCCAGGCCGGTCGAGGGCGGTCGGCTCGAGATCGTCCTCCGCCGTCGCGCTGCGATCGCCAGCGCCCTGACGGCAGCCCGGGCGGGGGACGTCGTGATGATCGTCGGACGCGGCCCGACCACCCGCGAAGCGACGGACTGGCGAGGGGGATACGTCGAGCTCGACGACCGTCAGGTCGTGCGGGAGCTGACCGCTTCTTGAGGAGGGGCGGAGCGATTACGATCGGCGCATCGTCTCCGTCCCAGCTTCTCCGCAAGCGCCTCGTCCGTCGCTCCCGCGGACGCCGAGATCGCCGCTGCCGCCCGGGCCGTACCTGGTGGTCGGGCTGGGCCGGGCGGGATTCGCGGCGGCTCGCGCGCTCGCGAAGGCCGCGGGACCAGGCGCGGTGCGGGCCTGGGACAGCGCCGCTGACAACGCGCAGCTCGAGCGGGCGGCGGAGCTGCGGCGGCTGGGAGTGGAGGTGCAGCTCGGCGGCGATGGGCTCGACCTTCTCGGCGCCGCGCGCACCCTCGTCAAGAGCCCTGGCGTCCCGCCGGAGGTCCCGGTGGTCGCTGAGGCTTTGCGGCGGGGGCTGACGCTCGTCGACGAGTTGGAGATCGGCTGGCACCTGGTGCCCGCTCCCGTCATTGGCATCACCGGCACGAAGGGCAAGTCGACCGTCTCCGACCTCTGCGTCGAGGTGCTCCGCGCCCACGACTTCGACCCGGTCCTCACCGGCAACACCGACTTCGGGCCTCCCCTAAGCGAGCTGGCGCTGGGGGAGGCGCCGGACTCCCTGGTCGCCGAGGTCTCGAGCTTCCAGGCGGAGTTCGCCGCCGAGCTGGCCGTCGACGCCGCCGTCTTCACCAACCTCACCCCAGACCACGTCAACCGGCACGGCAACATGGAGGAGTACGGGGCGGCGAAGCGGCGCCTCTTCGTTCGCGGTGAATGGTGCGTGCCGCTCGCTTCGGTGAACGCCGACGATGCGATGGGCCGCCGACTTGCTGAGGAGATCGGCGATCGAGGCGGGGCCGCGCCCTCCTACGGCTTCGGCACCGAGGCCGACTATCGCATCGTCGACTGCGATTGGGACCTGCGCCGCGCCCAGGTGACGGTCGAAGTGCGCGGCGAGCGCCTCGAGCTGGAGACGCGTCTCCCCGGACGGCACAACACCGCCAACCTGATCGCCGTCCTCGCCCTCAGCGACGGGCTGGGCCTGCCCAGGGAAACCACGCTGGCCGCCCTCTCCCAGGCGGCCCCGCCCTCGGGTCGGTTCGAAGCCCTCGAGCTCGACCGCCCGTTCGAGGTGGTCGTCGACCGCGCCGTCACGCCCGAGAGCGTCGAAAGCGCCCTGAAGACGGCTCGTCGGGCCGTGCGGCCCGGAGGACGGCTGCTGGTCGTGCTCTCGACCATGGCCGATTCCGCCCCGGTCCTCGGCAGTCGAGGCGGAGCCATCGCCCGCGAGCTGAGCGACCACCTCGTCCTCTCGGCCACCAGCTACCGCGGCGAGCCGCGCCTCGTCGCCCTGGCGGCGCTGGCCCGCGGTGCCCGTGGCGCCTCGGGCGGGGAACTGGAGGTGGTGATCGATCGGCGCAAGGCGATCGCGCGCGCCCTCTCGCTGGCCCGCGAGGGGGACGTGGTGGCGATCGTCGGCCGCGGCGACACCCGGCGCGAAGCCACCGACCGGCGCGGCGGCTTCATCGCCATGGACGATCGCGAGATCGTGCGGGAGCTGCTCGCCTGATGCGGATCGTGATCGCCAACTCGCGCTTTCTCCTCGGCGGCTCGGAGACCTATGCCGTCACCGTGGGAGAACAGCTCGAGCGGCTCGGGCACACGGTCGAGCTCTTCGCCGGCGAGGCCAACGAAGCGGGGAGGGAGCTCGCGGTCTCGCGAGGGCTGGCGCTGCAGACCGGCGATCCCGAGGAACTGGCGGAGCGCGAAGACTTCGACGCGCTGATCGCCCAGGACGCCGCCGCCGCCTACGCGGTGGCGAGTCGCCGGCAGCTCCCGCAGGTCTTCGTCATCCACGGGCTCGCTTCGTTCGAGCACCCGCCGCAGGGGGTCAGGCCGATGCCGCCGGTGGTGGCGCTCAGCGACCGGATGGCGGACCGGGCGGCGGCCCTGGCGGGGCGCCCCGAGGTGGTGCGGCTGCGGCAGCCGATCGACATCTGGCGGTTCAAACCGGCGGGTCCCGCGCGGGAGCGGGCACGGCGGGTCCTAGCGTTCAGCAACTACCTGCCGCCCGACCGCCTGGCGATGCTGCGGGCGGCCTGCGACGACCTCGGCCTGGAGCTGACCAGCATGGGCGCCACCTC
>JBQCHW010000270.1:0-3464 GCA_051954315.1 Solirubrobacterales bacterium | reverse complement strand
AGCACGAACGCGAAGAACACGCTGACCATGATCAGCGCCGCCGAGGTGATCACCCGGCCGGTGATGCCGACGCCCGCGATCACCGCCGCCTTGTTGTCGTGCAGCTCCAGCCAGCGCTCGCGGATGTGGGTCATGAGGAAGACCTCGTAGTCCATCGAGAGCCCGAAGAGGATCGCGAACATCAGCAGCGGCACGAAGCTGACGATCGGGATCGCGTGGTCGAGCCCGATCAGTTCCACGCCCCAGCCGAGCTGGAAGACGGCGGTGACGACGCCGTAGGCGGCGGCGACCGAGATCAGGTTCATCGCCGCGGCCTTGATCGGCACCAGCAGCGAGCGGAAGGCGATCAGCAGGACGATGAAGCTGAGCGCGACGACGATCGCGATCATCAGCGGCAGCTTGTCGGCGATCTTCGTTGCCAGGTCGATATAGCCGGCGGTCTGGCCGCCGACGTAGGACTGCGCTTTCGTCCCCGCGAGCGCCCCCGGGATCACTTCGTTGCGGAGGTTTTCGACCAGATCGACGGTCTCGTTCTTCCACGGCTCCGATTTCGAGATCAGCGTGTAGACGCAGACGGTCCCGGTCTTGTCGCAGTCGGGTTCGGTGACGGCGGCGACGTCGGCCGCTCCCCCGGTCGCTTTCTGCAGCTTCGGCAGCACCTGTTTGGCTTCTTGCGGCGAGCTGAATTCGGAGGAGATCAGCAGCGGCCCGTAGACGCCGGGACCGAAGCCCTCCCGCAGCCCTTCGAAGGCTTCCCGCGAGGTCGAGTCCTTGGGCAGGGCGCTGATGTCGTTCTGGCCGAGTTCGAGCTGGAAGATCGGCAGCGCCAGGATCCCGAGCACCAGCAGCGAGGCGATCGCCGAGCGCCAGGGCCGGTCGGCGACGGCGTCGGCCCAGCGCAGCCAGCCGTGCGGCTTCTTGTCATCGGGGTGGGTCTTGCCGAAGTGGACGCGGAGGCTGTCGATCCGCGGGCCGAGCGCGCCCAGCATCGCCGGCAGCAGCGTCGCCGCGGCGCAGACGGCGACGACGACGGCGATCGCCGCGGTGAAGCCGAGGGTCGAGACCAGCGGGATCCCGGCGAAGGCCAGCGAGCAGAGGGCGATCATCACCGTGAAGCCGGCGAAGACGACGGCGCCGCCGGCGGTCGCGGTGGCACGGGCGATCGACTCCCGCAGCTCCATCCCTTCGCGCAGCTGGATTTTGTGGCGGGTGACGATGAAGAGCGCGTAATCGATCCCGACCCCGAGGCCGATCATCGTCGCCAAGGTCGCGGCGACCCCCGGCACCTGCAGCGTGTGCTCGAGCAGTTTGATGATCGAGAGCGCGCAGCCGAGGCCGATGATCGCCGAGACGATCGGCAGCATCATCGCCGTCGCGGTGCCGAAGGCGAAGAGGAGGATGACCACCGCCGCGACCAGGCCGACGACCTCGGCGAACTCGGTCTCCGGTTTCGAGAGCTGCTGGCCGACGTAGCCGCCGATCGAGGGATTGAGGCCCGCCTTTTCGGCCGGTGCCGCGGTCTCGAGGATTTCTTCGGCCTGTTCTTCGTCGATTTCCCCCGGGCCGTCGGCGAGGACGACCGGGATGTAGGCGTGGCGCTGGTCTTTGGAGATCGTCTTCGAGCCCTGCTGCAGCGGGCTTTCGGCCGAGTTGACCTCCGGCAGCTTCTGCAGCCGCGCCGCCGTTTCTTCGATCGCTTTGGCGTACTCCGGTTCGCTCAGTTTCTTGCCGGCAGGAGCTTCGAAGACCAGCGGGTTGGAGCCGTAGGCCTGTTCGGGCAGGTTCTCTTCCAGCAGTTCGGTCGAGATCGTCGAGCCGGTGCCGGGAAGGGTGAGGTTTTCGCTCGTCTTGCTGCCGGCGGCGCTGCTGATCGCGATCAGGGCAATGGCGAGGACGACCCAGGCCCCGATGACCGGCCAGTGGTGGCGCGAGCAGAAGCGCCCGATCGCGTAGAGGGGTCCGGTCATCTGCTCGCGTCCGTCCTTTCGGGAAGGGGTAGTTCGCCGGTCTCGAAGGCCGACGGGATCACTTCAGAAGGGTTCGCCCCCAGCGCCTGTCGCAGCAGGACGAGGTGCTGGGCCTGGTTGGTCGCCATCGAGGCGAGCAGCGGTCGGGGCCAGTCGATGCTGAGCTTGCCGACGGCGCTGAGCTCGGCATCGAGGGTCGCGCTTTCCATCTCGTAGAGGAACTCGAGGCTGTCGGCGCGCGTGTTCAAGTTGTCCGCTTCGATCGTTTCGGCCGGCGGATCGGCTTCGCCGCCGATCCCACGCAGGGTTTTCGTCACCGCATCTACATGTTCCTGTTCCTGGGTGCGGAACTGCTGCGCGGCGGCGAGATCGGCGCCGCGGAGATGCGGCAGCACCTGGGGGTAAGCCGCGACGGCGGCGAGCTGCCGTCCGAGGATCTCGTTGAGGACGCGGACGTCGCGCTCCTTCTCGCCGCTGCCGGAAGACCCATCGCTGCCCCCGCAGGCGCCAAGGGCGGCGCCCAGGAGCGCGGCGGCAGCTGCGAGCAGGAGAGCGCGGCGCACGGCGCGACCGCGCATGATTCGGTTCGGTGCCATGACGACGCCCGCAAGCCTATGAGCAAAGACAACCGCCGCGCCCTCGCCGCCCTCGCCGAGGAGGTTCACGACTGCCGCCTCTGCCCCCGGCTGGTCGAGTGGCGCGAGGCGCAGGCGGCGAACCCGCCTCGCCGCTACCGCGGTGAGGAGTATTGGGCGCGGCCGGTCTCGGGCTTCGGCGACCCCGCGGCGCGAGTCGCCATCGTCGGCCTCGCCCCCGCCGCCCACGGCGCCAACCGCACCGGCCGCATGTTCACCGGCGACCGCTCCGGCGACTGGCTCTACGCCTCCCTGCACCGCACCGGCTTCGCCAACCAGCCCGAGTCGAGCCGGCGCGGGGACGGCCTCGAGCTGCAAGGCGCCTACATCACCGCCACCGTCCGCTGCGCGCCGCCGGCAAACAAGCCGACGCCCGAGGAGCGCGATACCTGCCTCCCTTATCTAGAGCGGGAGCTGCGGCTGCTCGAGCAGGTGCAGGTGATCGTCGCCCTCGGCGCCTTCGGCTGGGACGGCTTCCTGCGCGCCGCGCGGGCGATCGGCGAGGAGGTGCCGCGACCGCGGCCGAAGTTCGGGCACGGCGCCGAAGCCGAGGTCGGTCCCTGGCAGTTGCTCGGCTGCTACCACCCCAGCCAGCAGAACACTTTCACCGGCACCCTGACGATCCCGATGACCGATGAAGTCTTCCGACGAGCTGCCGACCTAGCGAGATAGGTGTTCGTACCGGGAGCGAACTCCAGTGTCCAGACGGAACTCAGGAGGCGTCTAGAACGGTCTTTCCTGCGCCAACAGACCCAAGGGAGGGAATTTGCGCAGGCCCAGGATCAAGCGAACGACCGAGCAGATCGAAACGCCCGACGGCGACGTCTACCTGCTGCGGCCGAGTGCGGACAACGACATCAGG